>JBKQQQ010000104.1:0-14237 GCA_052144275.1 Streptosporangiaceae bacterium | reverse complement strand
CCGCCCGCGCTCTACCGGATGCACCTGGACGTGGCGGCCCTATGCGAGATCGACTGGTACGCCGACGGCCCAGCGGTCCTGCGATCCTTCAACGACACGGCTCATCTCAGCCACTGAAGACCCTTAGCTTGTTATTTAACCTCTGCTGTCTGCCGTGACGAGTTTTGCCTGTGTTGTCTGGCGTGTTGCCGTGACAGCAGGCGGCCACCGCGACACTGTCGGTTCTGTCTGACGGAATCCGATAGTGGAGGCGGTGGCCGTGGCCTTCAGTATGGCCTTGCCGCAGGAGGCGGTCCAGGACGGGCAGAGCGGGGAACAGGCGTGCGGGGTGCTTGCGGCATTTCGCGGCGGGCTGTTCCGGTGCTTCGGGAAGTACCGGGACACGCTGTCGGAGGTGTGCGACGCGGTGCTGTGCAAGCAGGACCGGGTGCACATGGCCGCGGAGCTGTCGCTGGAGCCGGAGTGCCGCCGCGGGCACGGCGCGGTGTATAAGGCGCTCAACCGCGGGCAGGTGCAGGTCGCGCGGCTGCGCTGGGTGCTGGCCGCGCTGCCGCTGCCGGCCTGGGACGACGGGCGGATCCGGCTGGCGGCCGACGTGAGCAACTGGCTGCGCCCCGACGCGGCGAGCGCGCTGGTCAGGGTGTCCATCGTGACGCCGGTGCCTACGGTGGCCGTGGCCGGTGACCCTGCGCTTATGGACACCGAGGTCAGGTGCTGGGTGGTGTCCACCAGCACGTAGTCGGCCCCGGAGCTGCCCGCGGGCAGCAGGATCGGTGACCAGTTGTGGCTCATTCCCTTAGCCCGCAGCCGGTATCCGTTGGCGTACGCCCAGTTGGCCAGCGTGACCACGTCATTGGCCGAGGCAGGAGCGCAGGTCCAGACGCTGTCGATGACGATCATGTCGGCCCAGTTCTGGTACGCCTGCTGGTAGAGCGGGATGGACGACGGGAAGTTCGGCGGCGCCGCGCTGGTGGCCTGCGCGCTGGCCGGGCTCACCCGGAACACCGGGATCCAGGCCAGCGCGCCGGCTGCGGCGGCGCCGGCCACGAAAGCACGCCGGGACGGCCTGCCGGATCGGTCGGCGGGGGCGGTTGGCTGGGCTGATCTGGCCGGACGGCGATCGTGGCGGGGCTGCATCGGCTCTCCTCAGACGTGGGCTCGGGCGACCCTGAGCGCACGGCTGCGGACGGGCCCGGATGGGGAAGCCGTAGGCAACCAAGCGCTTGCTTGGTCAGGATCTGTAGCACAAGATAGAGATCCCGCCGCCGATGGGCAATACTGAAACGTGTTCTAGTTTTGAGCCGGCTGCGGAGACCGCCGGGAGGCAGGCCGTCCGCGTGCCCTGGCGTGATCCGGCGCTCATGCGTGAGACCGGTCCGTTCGGCCAAAAATGAAGAGGACCGGGTACGGCGGGTTAATGCGGGCCGAATTCCGGACGAACGATTTTCTCCTGGCCCTGGATATCGGCACTGGCCGCGGCCATTCTCATAAACTCCGGACCCATGAGAGACCGCGGGCGGTTGACCGCTCCTGGCGACCTGCTGAACGGGGCGGTGCTCGCGCCCGGGCCGGACACGCTCGCCGGGCCGGACACGCTCGCCGGGCCGGACGAGGGGAACCGAAGCCTGGCCGAACTGGCCGCCGAGCACGGCCTGCGGCCGAGTTCCGCACAGCCTGGCCTGGCCTCTTACCTGAAAATGGTGTGGCAGCGGCGGCACTTCATCCTCGCCTACGCCACGGCGCGCAACGTGTCGATGTACACCGAGGCCCGGCTCGGCCAGCTCTGGCAGGTGCTGACGCCACTGCTCAACTCGGGCGTGTACTACCTGATCTTCGGGGTCCTATTCAAGGCCAATCGCGGCATCAGCAATTACACCGCGTACCTGGTTACCGGGGTTTTCATATTCGCCTTTACCGAACGGTCGATCGTGGTCGGCTCAAGCGCGATTCGGGCGAATATCACGCTCATACGCGCGCTGCACTTCCCGCGCGCATGCCTGCCACTCGCGTACGTGCTGGTGGAGTTCCAGCAGCTACTGCTGTCCATGGTGGTGCTTTTCGCCATCGTGCTGGGTACCGGGGAGCCGCTCACCTGGTACTGGCTGCTGCTGCTCCCGGCGCTGCTGATGCAGGCCACGTTCAACATGGGCGCCGCGCTGCTCATAGCCCGGATCGGCGCGGGCGCCCAGGACATCAGCCAGTTGGTCCCGTTCCTGCTCCGGGTCTGGCGGTACTTCTGCGGGGTCATGTACAGCATCGCCGCGCTGCCCGCCACGCTGCCGGAATGGGCCAAGAACGTGATCTCCTTCAATCCGGCGGCGGTGTACATCTCGCTGACCAGGTACGCGATCATGGCCACGATCCGCGCTGACGCGCCCGGCGCGAAGCCCTATAACGCCATGCGGTGCGCGGTCTTCAACGCAAAGAAGATCCCCGCGCTGCAGGCCTACTGCCACCCTGACATCACGACCGGCGAGCTGTGGCTGGCCGGGGCCGGCTGGGCGATCGTCACGCTGGCCGCGGGGGTGCTCTACTTCTGGCAGGCCGAGACACGGTACGGCCGCGGCTGACGGTTAACGGCGGGCGTTGAGCCAGTCACCCGACAGCAGCGCGGCCAGGGTGGCCAGCGCCCAGACCGCGTGCGCGTCGGCCTGCGGCGAACTCAGCGAGCGTTCGGCGGCCCCCCTGCGCACGATGCCGAACATCGGGCTCGCGTCGCCGTGGTCAAGGACATAGCCGCGCAGGAACTTGGCCATCCCCTCGCCGTAGTCGCGCCGCCAGTCGCCGAGGGCAGCCGGAACTCGCAGCACGTTCGCCAGGGTACGCGGCTCGCCGTACCACGGGCTGCCCGCCAGCGGTAGCCCGGCCAGCTCGGGGCAGAGCAGCGCGAGCACGTCACGGTGCAGCCGGTCGCTCATCCGGTGCCGGAGCGGGACGGCACGCGCGGCGCGCACCACGCGATCCGCGAACAACGGCTGGACCAGCGCTGACCGGAGCAGGTAGGCCTGCCGCGCGGCGGCCGACCACCGGCCCGCCCGGTTCACCAGGTAGAAGTCGTCAAGCGCGGGCAGCGGACCGCGGGCCACGGCGGCCGCCGACGGCGCCAGGCTGGCCAGGTACGCCCCGGCCGGGCCTGGGCGGAGCAGGCTCAGGCGGCGCGTGGTCATCCGGCGGAACAGCTCGGCGGCACGTGCCGCGCCCAGAGCCGCCGGGGTGCGCCAGGCAGCCTGCGCGTAGCCGCCGCGCAGCAGTTCACCGCCGTGCCCGCCCGCCTGCACCGGCTCGCCGCCCCGCTGCGGATCCGGCCGGACCCCGGACCCGACGTTCTCGAACGCCGACAGCATCCCGTCGGAGACCAGCACCGCCGAGCGGAGCCTGGCGAGCACGTCCGCCTCGTCTGGCGTTCCCGCCGGCCTCGGTTCGGTGATCGTGTGCTCGACGCCGAGACGGCCGGCGATCATGCCCGCGATGACGACGTCGGGATGGTCGGCGAACCCGTGCGTGCGGGCGCGGAACGGCACTCCCGCCGCCGTCAGCGCGGCGGCGATCAGCCTGCTGTCCTTGCCTCCGGTCAGCGACAGCTCGACCGGCCCGGACGCCTGTCCCAGCGGCCGGATCGCCTCCACCAAGGCCATCGCCACCTGGGCCGCGCCCTGGGCGGTGCCTGCACGCGGATCGCCCTTGGCCTGTTCATCGTGAGCACGGCTTGTGACGGGCGTGCCGCTGGTCACCCGCAGCCGGCGGTCGCCGCCCAGGGCGCGGACGCCCTGGAACGCAGTGGCGGCACCGACCGGGTAACCCAGGCTGAGGAAGGCGCCGACCATGACCGGGTCGTGGTCGGCGAGCCGCCCGGCGACGGCGGCCGCCCAGCAGGCGCGGTCGCTGACCACCACCGCGCCCGGGATCTCGGCCAGGTAGACCGGGTCGACGGGGGCCAGGCCGGTCCGGGCGCACAGGGTAGCCGGACCGCGGACGGCCAGGTCGGCCCAGATTGTGCCCGCATGCGACGCCCCGGGCCAGGGGGGTACGGGGGGGCCAGGGGGGTCCGGGGGGGTGGAGCCCCCCCGGTAGCGGGGGGTTCCGGGGGGTCGCTCCCCGGGCCAGCACAGCACGGCGGCTCGTTGATCGGGTGAGCGCCAGGCGACCTGCGCCGGGCCGGGGATCGGCATGATCCGCGGATCAGTGCCCTGGGCCGCGCCAACCAGCGCGGCGCACCTCTCCGGGGTGGCCGCGCTGACGGCGAGGGTGAAGTACACGTCGGTCAGCGGGAACCGAGCAGCTCGAGAATCGGGCCGGGCACCGCCGGGTCCAGGTCCGCGGTGAGCAGGCCCCGCCAGGCCTCGGACACCCCCGGCAGGTTGAATGCGGCCGCCTGCCCGTGCGCGTCGTCACCCGCCGCACGCCAGTCGCCCTCATCCCCGAGCGCCATGACCGCGGCAGCCATCTCGGCCGGACCCCGGTGAATCCAGCGCATGTCGTAGATGGTCTCCGCGCCCCGCCAGTGCCGGAGCACCGGGACCGCCCGGGACGCCATGCCCTCCGCCGGGGCGACGTGGAAGCTCTCGTCGTCGCTGGTGGACAGCACGAAGCCAACCCGGCGCAGCCACGCGGCCACGTCCGGCCCGGCGTCGTCGAACACCACCGCTCCGCGCAGCAGCGGGGACCGCTGGACCCGGCGCAGCGCGTTGGCGTAGTGGTCGCGCTCGGCCGGATTCTGCCAGACCCACCAGTGTTCCCAGGGCATCCCGGACTTGATGAACAGCAGGTACCTGTCGTCCTCGCGACGCAGTTCCTCGAGCACGTCCAGGGCCAGGTCCAGCCGCTTGCGCGACGGCACCATGCCGACCAGGCCAAGGTGGAACCGGGCGCCGTCCAGCTTGGGCCGGTCGAGCTGGGCGACATCGAGCGCGTTCGGCACTGTCACGACCTTGGTATCGGGCCAGCCGGTGCGCTCGCGGCACAGCCGCGCGTAGTGCCTGCTCACGCAGACCACCTGGTTCACGGCCCCGATCTTGAGCTGGCCGGGGTAGGGCGAGGCCAGCTCGAAGCGGTGCAGCCGGACCAGCAGCCGCGCGCCGCGCCGCTTGTGCCTGCTGTACCAGACCGCGTTCGGCCCGCACCATTCACAGACCACCACGTCGGCCCAGGCTGCGAGCTCGCGGCTGGCCGCCGGGTCATGCTTGCCGAGCGCGGCCCATTGATCCAGCCTGACCTCCAGGTCCGGCTGCAGTTGCAGGTAGCTCAGCAGCGGCCGGAAGAACTTGAGGTCGTGACCGGCCACCACGACGCGGAGCCTAGGCACGAGGCCAGCCTCGCCGGTGCTCGCAGCCTCGCCGGTGCCCGCAGCGTCGCCGGTCCCTTCTGCCTCGGCGGGTCCACCAGGCCCGCCAGCCTCTCTGGTCTGGAGGGCTCGCCGGGGTCGTCGGGACGGCACCGCTCCGGCCAGGTAGCCGCGCAGCCGCTCCGCGGCCCGGTCCAGGGTGAACCGCTCGGCAGCGTGGCCCGTCCGGTCGGCCGCCAGCCGGTACAGGCCGGGTTCGGCCATCGCTGCGGCCGCCGCCGTCGCCACGTCGGCCAGGGTGGCCGCGAACAGCGGGTAGTCCGCGCCGAGCAGCGCCTCGTGCATCGGGGTCCGGTTGAGGATGACCGGGAGCCCGAGGGCCCCGAACTCCAGCACCTTGGTAGACAGCTCCAGGCTCGCGTCCAGGTCGGGGTGCCGCCAGCTCAGCCCGATGTCACAGGAAGCCGCGAGCCGCATCGCCTCCTCCCGGGAGTGCCCGCCGTGCCAGGTCACGCCGTCGGTGTCGAGCGCGGCCCGCATCCGCTGCTGGTAGCCGGAGGCGTCATCGTGGATCTTGTCGCCGGCCATGTGCAGCTCGGAGGCGATGCCGCGGGCGGAAAGCAGCCCGGGAAGCTCAGTCATCTCCAGGGTGTTCCAGCGCGGCGCGAACTTGCCCGTGTAGACCAGCCGCAGCGGAGTGCCTGCCGCCGCCGCGCCACGGGCCGCGGGTACGTCGGCCAGCATCGGCGGCAGCAGGACGGATTTGCCGCAGGCGGCGGGGATGCTGCCCTCGAGAAAGCAGCGGAGCTCCTCGGTCTGGCACAGCAGGTAGCGCGCGGCGGAGGCGATCATTCCCAGCTCGTCGGCGGCCTCGGGCGTCAGGCCGGGCACGGACTGCGGGACATCGGTCAGGTACGCCCATAGCCGCCCGTCGAACGCCTCGCTCTTAGCCGCCGCCGAGGTCACCGCCCGGCCGCGCAGCACCACCAGGTCGTGTGGCTGCTCCGCGTCGAGCCTGGCCAGCAGCCCGGCGGCGGCCGCCGCCCGGACCGGCCCCGACCCTGCGGCCCCTCCGAACCCTGCGGCCCCTCCGAACCCTGCGACCCGTTCGAACCCTCCGGCCCCTTCGACCCCTTCGAGACCCTCGAGCAGGTGCTCCTCGAACGGCCGCCGTACGGTGACGCCGGGTTCGGCGAGCAGCGGCGCGATCAGCCGGCTGGTGCGAACCGGCGCCTTGAGCACCAGCGTCACCGCGCAGCCGGCCCGGGCCAGCGCCTGAGTCACCGACTGTAGCCAGATCGCCGAACCGTCGATCAGGTTCAGGTCGATGTCACCGTAGACAAGCGCCCGAGTGGTCAAAGCTGATGCTCCTTAGCTGGCTAACTGACGGAGAAGAGCCGTAGCCCGTGGCCGGGGTCGTCCGAGGCGAAGAACTCCCGCCGGGCCAGGGTCGGCTCGAGCGAGGCGGTGAACGCGTAACCGGCCCCGCCGTACCCGGCCGCGTCCGCCTGCGCGCACTCCCGGGCGCAGGCCAGGTCGAGAAGGTAAGAGTCGTCGTGCTCGCGCCCGGCCTGCCATGGCACGACCCACGGGGAGCGGGCCACGCTCGCGGCGCAACGCAGCCAGCCAGCCGGTCGCGAATCGCTGGCCGCCCCCGGAACGCCCGCCGTGTCCGCTCCCGGAACGCCCGCCGTGTCCGGCCCCCCGGTCACGACCGGGACCGCGCGGACGCTGACGCCCCGGTCGCCCAGATCACCGAGCGCGGCGGTGACGGCCCGGGCCGACAGTTGGGCCGAGGCCGCGTCCGGCGCCCCGGCGACCACGACCAGCTCGGCCGGGGCGAACCGCTGCCGGGTCAGGCTGGCCGCCAAGGCGGCCGCGGTGGCGGCGTCGGCCGCGCAGGCCAGGACCGCGATCCGCCGCCCGGCGATGGTGTGGTCACCGAGCCCGGCCAGCCGAGCCAGCGCCGCCAGCCGGACCGGAGTCGCCTGCGCGGTGAAAATCTCCCTCAGCACGGGCAGGATCTCCGCCGCGGAGAACGGGACGCACGCCCGCAGCACGGCGATCTCCTCCCGCAGCGCCGGGGCGGCCCAGCCCTCACCCGCCGGAGTGACGGCCCCCGCGACCGGCTCGCCGCCGATCATGATCACGCGCGCGCCGCAGGCGAGCTGTTCGCGGGCCTGTTCCGCGGACGCCGTGACGAACAGGGCATGCTCCCGGTACAGCGCCGGGCGGCGGCGCCACGGGACCCATCCGGCCACGTGGACCGGTCCCGGCACGTGGACCGCGGTGACGTCGTCCAGCAGGGCTCGCACGGCGGGCGGCTCGCGGGGGTCACGTGCGTCGGCGTAGACCGGGTCGCCGCGGCGGGAGCCGGCCAGCCCGATCGGGTTGAACCGGGCGAGCTGCACGCCGAACCCGTCGTCGGACACCGCGTCACAGCTGGCGGCGACCCAGTCCAGACCCGGCGCCAGGTGTGCCGGGACGTTCCGGATGAAGATCACCGGCTTGCCCAGCGCGCGGGCCGTCGCGATCAGCCGCCCGAGCCTCCGGCCGCGGTCAGCCGCGGCCGGATCGCCCGCGTAGGCCCAGGCTGATCCGGCCAGCATGGCCGCGGCCTCGATGAGGACCAGGTCGGCACCCGTGCTTTCCAGCATCACGTCCGCGTCGTGCGGCAGCAGCGGGTGCACGGCTGCGTCCGGGGCGAGCGTGGCACAGCCGCGGGCGGTCAGCACCCCGGTGATGACCAGGCCCGGCGGGTTCCAGTCTGCCGTCTCCGATCCCGGCGCGCCGAGCCCCGGCGCGGTTAGCGCGGACAGGAATCGCTCCCCGCCGCTGGCCAGGTCACCGAGCTGCGCGGACGCCAGTGCGAGCGTGGCCGCTCCCGGCCCGGTGAGGCCACCGCGCTCCCGCCACAGCCGGACCAGTTCCGCGGGCAGCTGCACGCCGCGCGACCAGGGCCGCCGCGCGGCGCGGACCAGGGTGCGGCCCAGTTCCATCGTCGCGGACTGCTCGAGCGCGGTCAGCCGGGCCTGGGTCATGGCCAGTTGCAGCCGGGTCTCCCGCAACGTCCGGGCCAGCCGGTCCCGCTCCGCGGCCAGGCCAGGATCGCCCGCGGCCGGCACCTCTGTCTCATCGACCTCAGCGACCGCGCTGACCTCAGCAGCTGTCTCTCCTGTCCGCCTCGGGGGTGCCTCGGTCACGAGCCCTCCTGATCTAGCCAGGCCGTGATGATCCGGGCGATCCGCGGGCCGGCCTGGCCGTCCCACAGCGGCGGCAGTTCGCCCGCGTACGGACCGTCGTCGCAGGCCTTGAGCACCGCGGTGGCCAGCTCGTGCCGGGTGACCAGGCGGTTGCTTCCGCTGGTCACAGTGATGGGCCGCTCGGTGTTCGGTCTCAGGGTCAGGCACGGCACCCGGAGCAAGGTGGTTTCCTCCTGCACGCCACCGGAGTCGGTGATCACCGCCCTCGCGCCCTTGACCAGGGCGATGAACTCCAGGTAGCCGAGCGGGGGAGCGACGTGCAGCCGCGGGTGCCCGCCGAGCCCGGCGGCCTGCAGGGCAGCCCTGCCCCGCGGGTGCACCGGGATGACCACGTCCACCTCGTCCGCCACCTCGTGCAGGGCCAGGACCAAGGTACCCGCGGCCGCCGGATCGTCCACGTTGGACGGCCGGTGCAAGGTCGTGACCACGTACCGGTCCGGCAGCCCAAGCTCGGCCCGGACCGCCGTCGTGTCGAACTTCGCCATGCTGGCCAGCAGCGTGTCGATCATCGGATTGCCGACCAGGTACATCGCATCCGCCGGCCGGCCCTCGCGGGCCAGGTGCCCGATCGCCTCGGGCGACGTCACGAACAGCAGCGAGCACAGCTGGTCGGTGAGCCGCCGGTTGATCTCCTCAGGCATGGAGTCGTCGAAGCTGCGCAGGCCGGCCTCCACGTGAGCCAGCGGAACGCCGAGCTTCGCGCCGGCCAGCGCCGCGCCGAGGGTGGAGTTGACGTCACCGTAAACGACGGCCAGTGCCGGTGAATTCTCGGTGAACTCCCGTTCCATGCCGGTCAGGACCTCGGCTGTCTGCCGCGCGTGGCTGCCCGGTCCGGCCCCCAGGTTCACGTCGGGCCTGGGCAGGCCGAGCTGGACGAAGAAAACCTCGGACATCCGTTCGTCGTAGTGCTGCCCGGTGTGCACGATCCGCTGGTCGTGACCGAGCGCCGCCAGGGCGCGGATCACCGGCGCGGCCTTCATGAAGTTCGGCCTCGCCCCGAGCACGTGCGTGATAGGTGCGCGCATCGCATCCTTTCCGTTCACCTGGACCCGCTAGCATCCGCCGCCGTGACGACGTCCGTTCCGCGCAGACCGCGCACTCGCCCGAGCCTGCGCTCCCGCCTGGCCGGCCCGCGCCCTTCGCCCCGCGCCCTCATCCTCGCCGCCTCGATCGGCTGGCGGCACGCGGCCGCCGACCCGGTCCGGGCGCTGCTGCTGGCCTGGCGGGTGATGCCCGCCCCGCTGCGCGGATGGCTCAGGCTCGCCGGGCCGTACGGCCCGGCGACGGTGCTGTGGGGCACGGGGGAGCGGGACGCGGCACTGGCCGCCCTGGCCGCCTCGCCCCGGCGGCTGGCCGCCTTCGCCCTGGCGGCGGACCAGCCGGCCGCGGCGGCGGCCGCCCTGGACCGGCTGCCCGGAGCAGACCAGGCAAAGCCCCGGCTCGCCGCGCGCCTGGCCTGGCAGGAGGGGCAGCTCGCCGAGGCCCTCAGGGCGCTCGACGGGACACCCGGCCCCCGAGCCCGGCGCCTGCGCACGATCCTCGCCGCCGAGCAGGCGCTCCTGGCCCGCCCGGTGGCTGCCCCCCAGGGCCAGTCCATGATCATGGCCAGTTTGGGGCAGATAGCGCCCGTTTCTGGCCACGATCATGACCGGGGCAGCGGGGGCCGCCCCCCGGGGGCGGCCGAGCGGGTCCCGGGACGCGTGCTGCACCTGGTGACCGACGCCCTGCCGGCCACGAGCGCCGGGTACACGATCAGGACGCACGAGATCGCCGTCGCCCAGCGGGCCGCCGGGCTCGATCCGCACGTGGCCACCAGGTGCGGCTATCCGGTGACCCAGGGCAGGATCGACGGCCGCCGCCTGGTCGTGCTGGACGGCGTGCCCTATCACCGGCTGCTGCCGTGGCTCATGCCCGCCCGCGCGGACACTGCCGCCGACCTGGGGCTGGACCTCGCCGCCGGGCTGACGAGCCGGATCCGGCCCGCGGTGCTGCACGCCGCGAGCAACTTCGCCAACGCCAGGCTCGCCCTCGCCCTGCGCGAGCGGTACGGCCTGCCCGTCGTGTATGAGGTACGCGGGTTCTGGGAGGACACCTGGCTGTCCCGTCACCCGGATGCTGAGCAGCTGGCGAACAGCGAGTTCTACCAGCGGAACCGGGACCTGGAGACCCGGTGCATGCTGGCCGCCGACCAGGTGGTGACGCTCGGCGAGGCCATGCGGGAGGAGATCGTGGCCCGTGGCATCGCCGCGGAGAAGATCCTCATCGTGCCGAACGCCGTCGCTGCGGAGTTCCTCCGGCCGTTGCCCGATGGGGCCACGCTGCGCGCGGCCCTTGGCATCGATCCGGACGAGTACGTGGTCGGCGTGGTGTCCAGCCTGGTCCCGCACGAGGGCATCGGCACGCTGCTCGAGGCCACCGCGATCTTGCGCACCCGCCGCGTGCCGGCCCGGGCGCTGATCGTCGGCGACGGGCCCGAACAGGCCGCCCTGCAGCGCCAGGCGGCGGACATCGGCCTGGCCGAGGCGGCCGTCTTCACTGGCCGCGTGCCCGCAGCAAAAGTACGCCAATTCCACGCGCTCCTCGATATTTTCGTCGTTCCGCGCACGTCAGATCGGGTCTGTCAGCTCGTGACCCCGTTGAAGCCCGTGGAGGCGATGGCGAGCGGACTGTGCGTGGTCACTAGTCAAGTGAAAGCACTCACCGAAATCGTCAAACATGAAGTGACGGGGATGCAAACAGTACCGCAAGATCCGGTGTCACTTGCCGATTGCCTTGAACACCTGCTTTACAGTCCGGATATCCGCAGAAAACTCGGAGACAATGCCCGTGAATGGGCGGCCAGGGACCGAACCTGGGCGCACAACGCGGCACTGTATCGAGACGCGTACGCGCGTCTGGGGGCGACTTAGGCAGGGGTAACAAACATGCCGGCGCAGGACGTGCTAGTCATCGGGCTCGGCTACGTCGGCCTCCCGCTTGCCATCCAGGCGGCGCGGGCCGGGTTCCGCGTGACCGGCT
Source organism: Streptosporangiaceae bacterium (assembly GCA_052144275.1). GTDB lineage: Bacteria > Actinomycetota > Actinomycetes > Streptosporangiales > Streptosporangiaceae > Palsa-504. The sequence continues at coordinate 2,675 of JBKQQQ010000104.1, read as the reverse complement.
ACGACACCAGGGCCGAGGTGGTGGCCGGCCTGATGGCCGGGCGGTCCCACGTGGACGACATGACCCACGATGAGGTCGCGGCCATGCGGGCCCAGGGGTTCCGGGCCACGACGGCCGAGGCGGAGATCGGGCCGCAGGACGTGATCGTCATCTGCGTGCCGACGCCCCTGTCGGCGGCCGACGGCCCCGACCTGGGCGCGGTCCGGGCCGCGGCGGCGACCGCGGGCCGGCTGCTGCGGCCGGGCACCCTGGTGTCGCTGGAGTCGACTACCTACCCCGGCACCACCGAGGAGGTGGTCCGGCCGCTGCTGGAGAAGTCGTCCGGGCTGAGCGCCGGGCTCGGCTTCTCGCTGGTGTTCTCCCCGGAGCGAATCGACCCGGGGAACCCCGAGTTCGGCCTGGTGAACACGCCCAAGATCGTCGGCGGGGTGACGCCATCCTGCGCGGATGCCGCGGTGTCCTTCTACGAGCGGATCTGCGACCAGGTGGTGCGGGCCAAGTCGGCCCGCGAGGCGGAGATGGCCAAGCTGCTGGAGAACACCTACCGGCACGTGAACATCGCCCTGGTCAACGAGATGGCCATCTTCTGCCGTGAGCTGGACGTAGACCTGTGGGACGCGATCCGGTGCGCGGCCACCAAGCCGTTCGGCTTCCAGCCGTTCTACCCGGGGCCCGGGGTCGGCGGCCACTGCATCCCCATCGACCCCAACTACCTGTCCTATAAGGTGCGCACCCTCGGCTACCCGTTCCGGTTCGTCGAGCTGGCCCAGGAGATCAACGGCCGGATGCCCGGCTACGTCACCGAACGCGCCGCCGAACTGCTCAACCGCAACGCCCAGCCGGTCAACGGCGCGCGGGTGCTGCTGCTCGGCGTGACCTACAAGCGGGACATCGCCGACCAGCGGGAATCGCCGGCCAGGCCGATCGCCCGCAAGCTGCGCGCCCGCGGCGCCGCGGTCGCCTACCACGACCCCCATGTGCCCGCATGGCAGGTGGACGGCGAGGCGGTGCCCCGCGCGGCGGACCTGCCGGCCGCGGTGGCGGCCGCCGACCTGGTGATCCTGCTCCAGCCGCACCGTGACTACGAGCTCGCCCAGATCGCCCGGTCGGCGCGGCTCCTGCTCGACACCCGCGGCACCGTGCCGAAGACGCCGGCGACGCCGCACGTCGAGGCCCTCTGACCAGGAGGGAGACCACGATGCGGGTGGTGGTGTGCACGATCGTTCATCATCCGGCCGACGCGCGCATCTACCACCGGCAGATACGTGCCCTGCTCGATGCCGGTCACGAGGTCACGTACATCGCCCCGGTGGATTCGGTGGATCTTGATCCCGAACGGACCCGGCCTTCGCTCCAGCTCACAGTGGTTCCGCGAGCCTGGGGAAGGCGCCGGACCGGGGCGATTCGCGCCGCCCGTTCGGCCCTTGCCCAGCACGCCGCCGGCGCTGACCTGATGCTCATCCACGATCCCGAACTGCTGCTGGCGCTGCCGGCCCGGCGCAGGCGGCCGCCGGTGATCTGGGATGTGCACGAGGACACCGTGGCTGCGCTCAGCACCAAGCCGTGGCTGCCGCGCCCGCTCCGGCCGCCCGCCGCCGTGGCGGTGCGCACCGCGGAACGGATGGCCGAGCGGTACGTGCACCTGATCCTGGCCGAGCACGGATACGTCGCCCGGTTCGGCCGGCCGCACCCGGTGGTGCCGAACACGACCTATGTGCCGGACGTCCCGGCCCCGCCGGGCGATGACCGGCGGGTGGTGTACGTCGGGCACCTGTCGCCAGACCGGGGCACCGCCGACATGATCGAACTGGCCAGGCTGCTGCGCCCGCGCGGCATCACGGTGGAGCTGATCGGCCCGGCCGACACGCGTGCCCGGGCCCAGATCGAGCCGGCACAGGCGGCGGGCCTGCTGCGCTGGCGCGGCTTCGTGCCGAACGACCAGGCCATGCCGATGCTCGGCGGCGCCCTGGCCGGCCTGTCGCTGCTGCACGACGAGCCGAACTTCCGGCACTCGCTGCCCACCAAGGTGGTGGAGTACATGGCCCGCGGCGTGCCCGTGGTGACCACCCCGCTGCCGGCCGCGGCCGAGCTTGCCCGCGGTCACGAATGCGGCTTCGTGGTGCCGTTCGGTGACCCCCAGGCGGCGGCGGACGCGGTGCTCGGATTGGACGGGGATATCTCGCTGCGGGCGAAGATGGGCCGCCGTGGACATGAGGCGGCCAGCAGGTCGCTAGGCTGGCCGTCGGATGCGCGGGAATTTGTCGCCCAGCTGGAATCGTGGGCGAAGAAGAAATTACCCGCAAGACGCTTTTCGATAAGCCTGAGTTAACCTTCTGGTCATTTCGGTTAAGGCGGGTATGGTGACGGAAGAGAAAGGACCGGGGTGCGGATCGGCGCGGCGCTTATGGTGCGTATGCGCGCGCTTATCGCGCGCGATCCCCCACCCACCTCCCCTTCCCCCTTCATCGCGGCGCTCGCGGCCGGCGCGGGCCTGCGGTTGCTGGCCATGCTCGGCTATCCGGGCGCGCTGTGGTTCTCTGGTGACTCCTACGTGTATCTAGGGGCCGCGCTGCGGCCGCGGCCGGACCTGTCCAAGACGACGGGCTACTCGCTGTTCCTGCGGGCACTGGAGCCCTTCCACAGCCTGACGCTGGTCACCGGCGTGCAGCACCTGA
>JBKQQQ010000103.1:0-5762 GCA_052144275.1 Streptosporangiaceae bacterium | reverse complement strand
GCGGTGTGCCTCGGCACGTTCATGCTGCTGCTGGATATCACGATCGTGAACGTCGCCCTGCCGGATATCCAGCGGGCCCTGCACTCGAGTTTCTCGGACCTGCAGTGGGTCGTGGACGCGTACGCGCTGACCTTGGCAGCGTTCCTGCTGACCGCGGGCAGCCTGGCGGACATGTACGGCCGCCGCCTGCTGTACCTGGTCGGCCTGGCCGTGTTCACCAGCGCCTCGGTGCTGTGCGGCTTTGCCGCAAGCACGCTGATGCTCCAGCTGTCCCGCGGCTTGCAGGGAGTCGGCGGGGCGATCATGTTCGCGGTGTCCCTGGCGTTGCTGGCTGATGCGTTCCGCGGCCGGGACCGCGGCGTCGCGTTCGGCGTCTGGGGGACGGTGACCGGCCTGGCGGTCGCCATCGGCCCGCTGCTCGGTGGCGTGCTGACCTCGGGTCTGTCCTGGCGGTACATCTTCTTCGTGAACGTGCCGATCGGGATCGCCGCCGTCGCCATCACGATGACGAGGGTCGCGGAATCGCGCTCGCCGCAGGCCAGCCGGCCCGACTGGCCGGGCTTCGCCGTCTTCACGGTGGCGCTGTCGAGCCTGGTGTACGGGCTGATCGAGTCGAACCAGCGGTCCTTCACCGACGGCTTGGTGCTCGGCTGCCTCGCCGCAGCGGCCGCGCTGCTCGCGCTCTTCGTCGTGGTGGAGCGGCGCAGCGCGCACCCGATGTTCGACCTGAGCCTGTTCAGGCTGCCGACGTTCAGCGCCGGTTCGGTCGCCGCGTTCGGGCTCAGCGCCTCGATCTTCGCGATGCTGCTCTACCTGGTGCTGTACTTGCAGGACATCCTGGGCTACTCGCCGCTGGGCACCGGCGTGCGGCTGATGTACATATCCGGTGCCGTCCTGGTGGCCGCCACGGTGGCCGGGCGGCTTTCCTCGCGGGTGCCTGTCCGGCTGCTGATCGGGCCCGGTCTGATCATCGTCGGCGTGAGCTTGCTGCTGATGCGCGGGCTCAACGCCGGCTCGTCCTGGACCCATCTCATCCCCGGAATGATCGTGGGCGGCATCGGGATCGGCCTGGTCAACCCGCCGCTGGCCTCCACGGCCGTGGGCGTGGTGCCGCCGCAGCGGGCCGGGATGGCCTCGGGCATCAACTCCACCTTCCGCCAGGTCGGGATCGCGACCGGCATCGCCCTGCTGGGGACGCTGTTCTCCAACCACGTGAAAGACGACGTGCTGTCCCTGGCGGCCGCGGTGCCCGGGCTGTCCAGCCGCGGCCCGCAGATCGCCGCGGCCGTGCAATCCGGGCAGGTCGGGCAGCTGATCGGCAGGCTACCCCCGTCGGCCCGGCCGTCCGTGGTTGTGCTCACCCGGACGGCCTTCACCACGGGGCTGAACCACATACTTCTGGTGGCGGCGATCATCGCGCTGGTATCAGGCGTGGTGTCCCTGGTCGCCATCCGCAGCAGGGACTTCGCCCAGCAGCAGGGACCGGTCAGCTCAGCCGGTTAACGGTGATCGCCCATCCGGCCGACCTGGGTGAAGAAGACGGGATCGGAGTTGCGCCAGTTCTCGAGCATCGCGGTCGGCCCTTGCATGACCGCCGCCGAGTACGCCTTGGACAGCGCGATGTCCGGGGTCATCGGCCGGGCCCCGTGGACGCGCTGGAGATCCAGGAGATCGAGGACTCCTCGGGTTACATCAACAACCTGGCCGCGCCGCACGCCGCCGCCGTAGCCAGCCAGGCCCGTATCGCGAAGGCGAAGGCCGATCAGGAGGCTACCGAACGAGAGCTCGCCGCAGCCTCGATGAAGGCTCAATTCGAGCGGGACATGGCGATCAAGCGGGCGGGATTCCTGGCCGAGACCGAGGAAGCCAACGCGCGGGCGGCGCAGGCCGGCCCGCTCGCCGAAGCGCAGGCGTCGCAGCAGGTCATCCAGCACCAGACCGCACTCGCGCAGCGGCAGGCCGAACTGGCGGCCCAGCGCCTCGAGGCCGAGGTCCGCCGCCCGGCCGACGCGGAGGCCTACCGGAAGCGCACCCTGGCCGAAGCCGAACGCGACCAGGCCAGGTTCGCCGCGGAAGCGGAGGCCTTCAGCAAGCGGGCCATCGCCGAGGCCGAAGCCGAGGCGAACAAGGCCAGGGCTGCCTCGCTGCGGGAAGGCAACCAGGAGCTCATCGCCGCGGACCGCATCGTCGAGATCCTGCCGGCCATGGTCGAGGCGGCCGCCCGCGGCCTGGCGGAATCGAACCTCACCATCCTCAACGGCACTCAGGGCGTTAACGAGGTCGTCGCCGGCCTGGTCGGCCAGGGCCTGTCGATCTTCGACACGCTGAAGAAGGCCGCCCCGGTCACCGGCAACGGCGCGTTCCCGGCGCGCGTCCCGCGCGCTCCGGGCCAGCCCTCGATCGGGGCAGACTAAGCCGTCATGCGCGCAGCCGGTCGAGCAGCTCATCAAGCATCTGCTGCTGGTCGGCCGAGGTGACCCGGTCGGGGTAGAGCACCCGCTCGGCGCTGAGCCCGTCGATCAGGACGAGCAGCTGGTGGGCGGCCAGCGCGATGTCCGCGCCGTCGCGAAGCTCGCCGTCCTTGGCCGCCTCGGCGAGATAGCCGCGCAGTCGGCCGGCGAAGCGGTCAAACTCCGCGTGCTGCAGCGTGCGCAGCGCCGGGTTGCCCAGGGCCCGGCCCCAGAAGCTGATCTCGATCTGGGCTTCGAGATCACGCTGGTCGTCCAGCGGCAGCGCCTCCAGCATGACCACGCGGAGCGCGGCGAGCCCGGTCAGGCCCGCCGCCCTGGCGTCCATCCGGGCCGCGACCCGGCGGTGGGACATCACCAGCGCCGAGCCGAGGATGTCGGCCTTGTCGTCGAAGTAGTGCGCCAGGATGCCGCGGGAGCAGTCGGCCTCGCGGGCGATGGCCCTGATGGTGGCCCCGGCGATGCCGTCGCGCGCGATCACCCGCCAGGTGGCCGACAGGATCTCGTCCCGCCGGGCATCCCAGTCGACGATCTTCGGCATGACCTCCAGCACTTCCCTGCCGGGGCCGAGCCCTCGCGGCCTCGCGACCTAGTTTTTTGTCGGACGTCCGTCTAATATCCGTGGTAAGTGTATCCCAGGGACTCCGACGAGCTGCAGGCGGCTCGCGCGCAGCTCGTCAGCTACAGTGCACGCCTGCTTGACGACGGGCTGGCCGTCGGCAGCGCGGGCAATATCAGCGTTCGTGCCGGTGACATCGTGGCGATCACCCCGTCGGGGATCAGCTACGCGGACATGCGGCCCGGCGACGTCTGCCTCGTCACGCTGGACGGCACCCAGCTGCTGGATGGCATCGGGCATGACACGCAGGAAACGCCGTCCTCCGAGACGCCGATGCACCTGGCGATCTACGCGGCGACCAGCGCGGCGGCCGTCGTGCACACGCACTCGCCCGAGGTCGTCGCCCTGTCGGCGTCGCGCTCGGAGCTGCCGGCCATCCACTACGCGATCACCGGGCTGGGCGGCCCGGTCCGCGTCGCGCCCTACGTGCGCTTCGGGTCGGCGGGCCTGGCCGCGGCGGCCGTCGAGGCGCTGAGCGGGCGCAGCGCCGTCATCCTGCGCAACCACGGGGCGGTCACGTACGGCCGCGACCTCGCGCAGGCCTACGACCGGGCCCTGCTCCTGGAGTGGCTGGCCCGTGCCTACCGCCTGGCGCTGTCCTACGGGGAACCCGCGATCCTGTCAGCCGCCGAGCTCGACGAGGTCACCGCCGAGACCCGCCGCCGCCGCTACGGCGAGCGCCGCGGCCGGCCCTCATGAGCGAGCCGAACGGGCGCGGTGCCGCCTGGGGGCCGGTGACCGTGCTGGGCGCGCACATCCTGGACGTGCTCGGCAGGCCGGTCGAGGCGATCCCGCCCGGCCAGGGCAGCGCCCGGCTGCAGGAAATCCGGGCCACGGCCGCGGGCACGGCCGCCGGCGCCGGCGTCGACCTGGCCAAGCTCGGGGCCAGGGTGCTGGCCGTCGGCGCGCTCGGCGACGACCTGCTCGGCGACATCGTCGTCGCCGCGATGGCCCGGCACGGCGTCGACACCAGCGGGCTGAGCCGTAAGCGCGGGGTCCAGACGTCGGCGACGATCCTGCCGATCCGGGCGAACGGGGAGCGCCCCGCCCTGCATGTCCCGGGCGCCACGTCCCTTCTCGAGCTCGCCGACGTCGACCTGGACCTCCTGCGCCGCAGCCGGGCGCTGCTCATCGGCGCGCCGGACGCGCTCGGCGCGATCGTCGGCGACGGCCTGGCCCAGGTGGTCGCGGCGGCGCGGGCGGGCGGCGCGCTCGTCGCCGTCGACGTGCTGCATCCGGGCCGCCCCCGGGACCTGGAGCGGCTCGCCGGGCTGCTGGGCACGGCGGACTGGTTCCTGCCGAACGGCGATCAGCTGCTCGCCCTCACCGGGCGCCATGACCTCGGCCCAGCCATCAAAGACGTCCTGGCGCTGGGCACGGCCGGCGTAGCCGTGACGCTGGGCGCGGGCGGCTGCCTGGTCGGCTGGCGGGACGGGGGCGCGCCCGTGGCGCTGCCCGCCATCGAGGTCGACGTGGTCGACACCACCGGCTGCGGTGACGGCTTCACCGCCGGCATGCTCGCCGGGCTCCTGCTCGGCGCGGACCCCGTCGACGCGGCGTGGCTGGGCACGGCCTGCGGATCCCTGGTCGCCACCGGCCTGGGCTCGGACGCCGGCATCGAGAGCTTCGGCCAGGTTCTGGACTTCCTGAGCCGCTCACAGCCGGCCGTGGCCGGCCGGATCGCCGCCGCGGCCGCGCGGCTGGCCCCACGATGAGGAGCCGACCATGACCGAGCACACCGCCGACCGGCAGCTGCGGGAGCGGGCGCGGGCCGTGATCCCGGGCGGGATGTACGGGCACCAGTCAGCGCCGGGCGCCGCCTACCCGCAGTTCATGCACGGCGGTCGCGGGGCGCGGATCTGGGACGTGGACGGGAACGAGTACGTCGACCTGATGTGCAGCTACGGGCCGGTCGTGCTGGGCCACCAGCATCCAGCCGTGGAGGCGGCCGCGGCGGCGCAGGCCGCCCTCGGTGACTGCCAGAACGGGCCCGGCCCGGTCATGGTGGATCTCGCCGAGCTGCTGGTGCAGACGGTGCGGCATGCGGACTGGGCGATGTTCGCCAAGAACGGCACCGACGCCACCACCATGTGCTGCACGATCGCCCGGGCGCAGACCGGGCGGCGGCAGATCCTGGTCGCCGCCGGCGCCTACCACGGCGCCGCGCCGTGGTGCACGCCGCGGCTGGCCGGCACGACGCCGGAGGACCGGGCCCACCTGGGCTACTACACCTTCAACGACCTCGCCAGCGTGCGGCGGGCCGCCGCCGAGGCCGGCGACGACCTGGCGGCCATCCTGGTCAGCCCGTTCAAGCACGATGCCGGATACGACTCCGAACTGGTCGACCCCGCGTTTGCCCGCGGCCTGCGGGCGCTGTGCGACGCCACCGGGGCCGCGCTGATCCTGGATGACGTGCGGTGCGGGTTCCGGCTGCACCTCGGGTCCAGCTGGGAGCCGGTCGGCGTGGACCCCGACCTGTCGGCCTGGAGCAAGGCGATCGCGAACGGCCGGGCCCTCGCCGCGGTGCTGGGCAGCGACGCCTTCCGCGGCGGGGCCCAGGAGGTGTTCGTCACGGGCTCGTTCTGGTTCTCCGCCGTGCCCATGGCGGCCGCCATCGCCACCATCGGCGCGCTGCGGGAGGAAGGGGCGATCGAGGCGATGCACCGAACGGGCTC
>JBKQQQ010000102.1:0-4268 GCA_052144275.1 Streptosporangiaceae bacterium | reverse complement strand
TTTCGTCGGCTTTGCCCGCACCTACCACGAAGCCGGTGCGCGCTGCTTGATCGGTGACGACGCGAAGCAACGCGCTTTTCCCGATGCCCGGCTCGCCGGTGATCACGATCATCGCGCCCTCGCCCGTGCGCGCGGCCGAATGTACTGCGGTCATGACCGTTGCCAGCTCGGCGTCGCGTCCCCTGAGCACGATCCGACTCATGAGCAGATCTCCGTGTTGGCTGCTGGCCAGACGCTCGGAATCTGCTCAAATGAGCATCAGTCGGACGTCGATGCTTTTCCAGAGTACGGCCCGTATCTGCCCCGGTCCAGGGCATGGCTAGGCGGCGGCCAGGAGAGCAGGTGCCGCCGATGACAGCCTGGGGTCCCCAGGTGAAGGTCATGCCGGCGTGAGGCCGGCGTGTCCACTAGTCCCGGGCAGATGCACTTGGCCCGCGGCCCCGATCGTCGCCCGGCGGTGCCACGGACCTTGTCGCCCAGTTGGTCCTGCCGCTGGGTAAGAAGGGCCCTAACGGAGGGAGTGGCCGATGAGCGCGTCAGCGGAGACGCAGACCTGGTCGCAGGCTTCGCTGCGAGGGTTCCTGCACGGGCTGCCCGGGGTAGACCGGGTCGGGGCGGAGGCACGCGCGGCCATGCTGGCCAGCAGGTCGATCAAGACCACGGCCAAGCAGTGGGCGCTCGACGCCGCGATCTCGATGATCGACCTGACCACGCTGGAGGGCCAGGACACGCCGGGCAAGGTCCGCGCGCTGTGCGCCAAGGCCAAGCGCCCCGACCCCGCCGACCCGACCGCGCCGATGGTCGCCGCCGTCTGCGTGTACCCGGACCTGGCTCACGTCGCGGCGGCCGAACTGAAGGGCAGCGGCGTCCACGTGGCCAGCGTTGCCACCGCCTTCCCCAGCGGCCGGACCAGCCTGGACGTCAAGCTGGCCGACGTAAAGTACGCGGTCGCGGCCGGCGCCGACGAGGTGGACATGGTGATCGACCGCGGCGCCTTCCTCGCCGGCCATTACCAGCAGGTCTTCGACGAGATCACTGCCGTTCGGGAAGCCTGCGACCCCGTCGGCACCGTCGCCCAGGCTGGCAGGGCGCACCTCAAGGTGATCCTGGAGACCGGCGAGCTGGTCACGCTGGACAACGTGCGGCGCGCGTCGTGGCTGGCCATGCTAGCGGGCGCCGACTTCATCAAGACCTCGACCGGCAAGGTCGCCCCGGCTGCCACGCTTCCGGTGACCCTGGTCATGCTGGAGGCCGTGCGCGACTTCCGCGAGGCGCACGGGCGGCAGGTCGGCGTCAAGCCGGCCGGCGGCATCCGCACCGCCAAGGACGCCCTGCGCTACCTGGTCCTGGTCAACGAGACGGCAGGGGAGGACTGGCTGGATCCCCGCTGGTTCCGCCTTGGCGCCTCCAGCCTGCTCAACGACCTGCTCATGCAGCGGACCAAGATGGCCACCGGCCGCTACTCCGGTCCCGACTACTTCACCCTGGACTGACAGTGGGAAAGTTCGAGTACGCCCCGGCACCGGAATCGCGGGACATCGTCTCGCTGCGCGAGTCGTACGGGCTCTTCATCGGCGGCGAGTTCACGCCAGGCGCGGACGGCCGCGCGTTCAAGACCATCTCGCCGGCCACCGAGGAGGTCCTGGCCGAGGTGACCGAGGCCGGCCCCGCCGACGTGGACCGCGCGGTGAGCGCCGCTCGGCAGGCGTACGAGCACACCTGGTCGCGACTGCCGGGTGCCGAACGAGCCAAGTACCTGTTCCGAATCGCCCGGATCGTTCAGGAAAAGGCTCGTGAACTCGCCGTGCTCGAGTCGCTCGACAACGGCAAGCCCATCCGGGAATCGCGCGATGTCGACATTCCGCTGGTCGCGGCGCACTTTTTCTACCACGCGGGCTGGGCCGACAAGCTGGAGTACGCCGGATACGGCCCGGTGCCGCGGCCTCTCGGGGTGGCCGGCCAGGTCATCCCGTGGAACTTCCCGCTGCTCATGCTGGCCTGGAAGATCGCCCCGGCGCTGGCCTGCGGCAACACGGTGGTGCTCAAGCCGGCCGAGACGACGCCGCTGACCGCGCTGGCCTTCGCGGAGATCTGCCAGCAGGCCGACCTGCCGCCGGGCGTGGTCAACATCGTCACCGGGGCGGGTGAGACAGGCCGCGCGCTGGTCACCCATCCCGGCATCGACAAGGTGGCGTTTACCGGCTCCACCGAAGTCGGCAAGGAAATCGCCCGGGCGTGTGCCCCTTCGCGCAAGAAGCTGACCCTCGAGCTGGGCGGGAAGGCCGCCAACATCGTGTTCGAGGACGCGCCCGTGGACCAGGCGGTCGAGGGGATCGTGAACGGCATCTTCTTCAACCAGGGGCACGTGTGCTGCGCCGGCTCGCGGCTGCTGGTGCAGGAATCGGTGTACGCCGAGGTGCTGGCGGCGCTGCGCCGGCGGCTCGAGACGCTGCGGCTCGGCGACCCGCTGGACAAGAACACCGACGTGGGCGCCATCAACTCCGCCGCTCAGCTGGCCAAGATCCGCGAGCTGTCCGAGGTCGGCGAGGCGGAGGGCGCGCAGCGCTGGTCGCCGCCGTGCGAGCTGCCGGTGAAGGGCTTCTGGTTCCCGCCGACGGTGTTCACCGGGGTGTCGCAGGCGCACCGCATCGCGCGGGAGGAGATCTTCGGGCCGGTGCTTTCCGTGCTGACGTTCCGGACGCCGGCCGAGGCGGTGGAAAAGGCCAACAACACGCCGTACGGGCTGTCGGCCGGGGTCTGGACCGAGAAGGGATCGCTGATCTTGTGGATGGCCTCCCGGCTGCGGGCCGGCGTGGTGTGGGCGAACACGTTCAACAAGTTCGATCCGGCGTCCCCGTTCGGGGGCTACAAGGAGTCCGGCTACGGCCGCGAAGGCGGCCGGCATGGCCTGGAGGCGTACCTCGATGTCTGAGTCTGCTGCCCGGGCTAACGGGGGTGCCCCGGCCCGCCTTGCCGTGCGGAAGACGTACAAGCTGTACATCGGCGGGGTATTTCCCCGCTCGGAGAGCGGAAGGTCCTACGTGGTGACCGACCACAAGGGCGGCTTCCTGGCCAATGCGGCCCTGGCGTCACGCAAGGACGCCCGGGATGCGGTGGCGGCCGCGCGGAAGGCGTTCGCCGCCTGGTCCGCGGCCACCGCCTACAACCGCGGGCAGGTGCTCTACCGGGTCGCCGAACTGCTCGAGGGCCGCCGGGCCCAGTTCGCCGCCGAGGTGCGCGCCGCTGAGGGGCTCGGCGCGCGGCAGGCGGAAGCCGTCGTCGACGAGACCATCGACCGCTGGGTCTGGTACGCCGGGTGGGCGGACAAGCTCGCCCAGGTGCGCGGCGCGGCCAACCCGGTAGCCGGGCCCTACTTCAACTTCTCGCTGCCCGAGCCGACCGGCGTGGTGGCGGTGATCGCGCCGCAGGCCTCGAGCCTGCTGGGTTTCGTCTCGGTGGTCGCGCCCGCCGTGGTCAGCGGCAACACGGTAGTGGCGCTGGCCAGCGAGCGCTTCCCGCTGCCCGCCGTGTCGCTGTCCGAGGTGCTCGCGACCTCTGACGTGCCCGGCGGCGTGATCAACGTGCTGACCGGGCGTACGGCCGAGATCGCGCCATGGCTGGCCTCGCACATGGACGTCAACGCCATCGACCTGTGCGGTGCGTCCGGCTCGTCCGCCGACGACCTGGCCGTTGCCGCGGCGGAGAACCTCAAGCGGGTGGTCCGGGCCGGCGACGAGGACTGGACGCTGACGCCCGGCCTGGAGCGCATGCGCGCCTACCTGGAGACCAAGACCGTCTGGCACCCAGCCGGCACCTAGGCCGCACGTCCGGGACCCACGGAGGCAATGCCCGCCACCGTTCAACCGGTCATCGTGACCCCGAGTATGCCGCTGTTGCTGGCAAGGCCCGAGTCGTGCCGCATAATCGCAGGCCGGGCTCGGAATTTATGGAATGGGTGATCCGAAGGTGCGTGTGCTGTTGTCGACGTATGACTCGCGCGGGGAGGAAGGAACGAGATGAGGGCGTACCAAACGCGAGGTTCGGCAGAGTCTGTCATGCCGCAGGCTCTGTCGGCCACCGCAGTGCAGCGGAGCACGGCCACCCTGGATGTATCACGATGATCGAGCGCTACGTGCTGGGTCTCGAAGAGATCGACAAGACGCAGGTCGCGCTCGTTGGCGGCAAGGGCGCGCACCTGGGGGAGCTTTCGCGGATCGAAGGCATTCGCGTGCCGGCTGGCTTTTGCGTGACGACGGACGCCTTCCGGC
>JBKQQQ010000101.1:0-24187 GCA_052144275.1 Streptosporangiaceae bacterium | reverse complement strand
AAGGCCTGGGCTATCCGGTGGTGGTGCGGCCCTCGTTCACGCTCGGCGGCCTCGGGTCCGGCATCGCGAGAAACGAAGCGGACCTGCGGCGCATCGCCGGGGCCGGCCTGGACGCGAGCCCCACGCGCGAGGTCCTGCTCGAGGAGAGCATCCTCGGCTGGAAGGAGTTCGAGCTCGAGCTGATGCGCGACCAGGCCGACAACGTGGTCGTCGTCTGCTCGATCGAGAACATCGACCCGATGGGCGTGCACACCGGCGATTCGGTCACCGTCGCCCCGGCGATGACGCTCACCGACCGCGAGTACCAGCGGATGCGCGACACCGCGATCGCCATCATGCGCGCGGTCGGAGTAGACACCGGCGGCTGCAACATCCAGTTCGCCGTCGAGCCGCGTACCGGCCGCATGGTCGTGATCGAGATGAACCCGCGGGTGTCGCGGTCGTCCGCGCTCGCCTCCAAGGCCACCGGCTTCCCGATCGCCAAGATCGCGGCGCGGCTGGCCATCGGCTACACCCTCGACGAGATCCCGAACGACATCACCGGCCAGACTCCCGCCTGCTTCGAGCCTGCGCTCGACTACGTGGTGGTCAAGGTGCCGCGGTTCGCGTTCGAGAAGTTCCCCGGCGCCGACCCCACGCTCACCACCCACATGAAAAGTGTCGGCGAGGCCATGGCTATCGGCCGGAATTTCGCCGAAGCCATGCAAAAGGCGAACCGTTCGCTAGAGAGTAACCACGGTTCGTTCGGCTGGAAAAATCCTCCGGGGGATGCGGCGAGCTTGCTGCGTGACTGCGGGACCCCGCACGACGGGCGGCTGGCTACCATACAGCAGGCGCTCCGGGCCGGCGCCAGGGCGGCGGATATAGCCAGCACCACCGGCATCGATCCGTGGTTCATCGAGCAGATCCAGCACATCAACCAGATCGCCGAGCAGGTGGCCGCCGCGCCCGCCCTGGACGCGCAGACGCTGAGAACAGCAAAGCAGAATGGCTTCTCCGACGCCCAGATCGCCGAACTGCGCGGCACCACGGAAACCGTGATCCGCGAGATCCGCTGGGGGCTCGCCGTGCGGCCGGTGTACCACGCGGTCGACACCTGCGCCGCCGAGTTCGCGGCCCGCACGCCCTACCTCTACTCGACCTACGACGAGCAGACCGAGGTGCCGGAGGGCAGCACGCCCAAGGTGATCATCCTCGGCAGCGGCCCGAACCGGATCGGCCAGGGTATCGAGTTCGACTACGCGTGCGTGCACGCGTCGTTCGCGCTCGCCGAGGCAGGCTACGAGACCGTGATGGTCAACTGCAACCCGGAGACCGTCTCCACTGACTACGACACCTCGGGCCGGCTGTACTTCGAGCCGCTCACCCTGGAGGACGTGCTCGAGGTGGTGCGCGCCGAGCAGGCGAGCGGTCCGGTGAAGGGCGTGATCGTGCAGCTCGGCGGGCAGACCCCGCTCGGGCTGGCGCGAGCTCTGGCGGCCGCCCGGGTGCCGGTGGTGGGCACCTCGCCCGAGGCCATCCACCTGGCCGAGGACCGCGCCGCCTTCGCCCGCGTGCTGGAAAAAGCCGGGCTGACCGCGCCGAGATACGGCACCGCGACGTCCACGGAGGATGCGGTCGCGATCGCCAGGGAGATCGGCTATCCGGTGCTGGTGCGGCCCTCCTACGTGCTCGGCGGCCGCGGCATGGAGATCGTCTACGACGACGCCATGCTGCGGTCGTACGTGTCCCGGGCGACCGACGCCGGCCCCGGTCACCCGGTGCTGATCGACCGGTTCCTCGATGACGCGATCGAGATCGACGTCGACGCGCTCTACGACGGGTCCGAGCTCTACCTCGGCGGGGTCATGGAGCACATCGAGGAGGCGGGCATCCACTCCGGCGACTCCGCCTGCGCGCTGCCGCCCATTACGATCGGCCGCAGCGACATCGCGCAGATTCGCGCGGCCACCGAGGCTATCGCCGCGGGGGTCGGCGTATGCGGCCTGCTGAACGTGCAGTACGCGCTGGCCGGGGGAGTGCTGTACGTGCTCGAGGCCAACCCGCGGGCATCGCGGACGGTACCGTTCGTCTCCAAGGCCACGGCGGTGCCGCTGGCCAAGGCCGCGGCGCGGATCATGCTGGGCTCCACTATCGCCGCGCTTCGTGCGGAAGGCATGCTCCAGGCGCACGGCGACGGCGGTGAACTTCCGCTGGACGCGCCGGTAGCAGTGAAGGAAGCGGTGCTGCCGTTCGGCCGGTTCCGTGATCTGGCCGGGCAGGGGGTCGACACCGTGCTCGGCCCGGAGATGCGCTCGACCGGCGAGGTGATGGGGATCGATGCGGTGTTCGGCACCGCGTATGCGAAGGCCCAGGCCGCGGTGTACGGGTCGTTGCCGGTGAAGGGGCGGGCGTTCGTGTCGGTGGCCAACCGGGACAAGCGATCGATGATATTCCCGGTCAAGCGCCTGGCCGACCTGGGTTTCGAGATCTGGGCCACCGAGGGAACGGCGGAGGTGCTGCGCCGCAACGGGGTTCGTGCCAAGATCGTGCGAAAGCACGGCGACGGCCCAGGCCCTTCCGGTGAGCCGACCGTGGTGACGCGGATCCTCGCAGGCGAGGTGGACCTGATCGTGAACACGCCGTTCGGCAGCCCAGGGCAGTCCGGCCCGCGCCTCGACGGCTACGAGATCCGCACCGCCGCGGTCCGCCGCGGCATCCCCTGCGTCACCACGGCCGCGGGACTCGCCGCCGCCGTGCACGGGATCGAGGCCATCATCCGCGGCGAGGTGGGCGTGCGGTCGCTCCAGGAGCACGCCGCGCTAATTGGCTCCGCGCCTGGCGGGCGCTCCGCGCCTCGCGGGTGAGGCATCCCATGGCCCCAGTCCAGATCCGCGGAACCGTGCTGACCGTGCGCCGCGTCGACGCCTATCACGCGCTGACCCTGGTCGCGCCCGCCATCGCGACCAAGTTCCGGCCCGGCCAGTTCATCACGGTCGCGGTCGGTGGCCCGGAGACCTCCATGCTCGGGCGGCGGGCCTTCGCCGTGCACGACGTGCGCCCCGACCACGGCGGCACGGTGGAGTTCGTGTTCGAGGCCCGCGGGCCGGGGACGCGCTGGCTGGCCGCGCTGCGCGCCAGGGACACCCTCGACACGGTGGGGCCGCTCGGCAGGCCCTTTCCCATCCCCAGGGACCCGTCGAGCTGCCTGCTGCTTGGCGTCGGTTACGGCAGCGCGCCGCTGTTCGCGCTGGCGGCGCGGCTGCGGGAACGCGGTTGCAGCATCGACTACCTGCTCGGCGGCGAGAGCGCGGACCGCGTGTTCGGCGCGCTGACCGCCCGGCGGAACGGGCGGAGCGCGGCGGTCGTGACCACAGACGGCTCGTTCGGCGCTCGCGGCCCGGTGACCGGCCTGATGGAGCAGATCATCCGCGAGGCGCGCACCGACGTGATCTACGCGTGCGCGCCGGTGCCGGTGCTGCGGGAGGTCACGGCGATCGCGGGCAGGTACGACATCCCGGTGCAGGCGTCGGTGGACGTGCCCATGGCCTGCGGGACCGGGGTGTGCATGGGGTGCGTGCTGCCGGTCACCGGAACCGACGGGATCACCCGGATCGTCCGCTCCTGCGTGGACGGTCCGGTGTTCCGCGGCGACCTGGTCCGCTGGGACGACATGGGCACGATCCCGTTCGACGCCCTAGGCGCCCCCGGGTGGGCCGGGCCAGGGGGGTACGGGGGGGCGGGCAGCCCCTCCCAAGGGGGGTCCGGGGGGATGGGTCCCCCCGGGAGAGACAGCAGGGGGGGTCTGGGGGGGATCGTCCCCCCGGGACAGCAGAGCCATGCCGGCTGACATGAGGGCCAGGCTCGGCCAGGCCGAACTGCCCAACCTGGTGCTCGCCGCGGCGGGCTGCGCGGGCGCGGGCCGTGAGCTCGCGCAGTTCGTCGACGTGGCCAGGGTCGGCGCGCTGATCAGCAAGTCGATCATGGCCGAACCGCATACCGGCAATCCCGCGCCGCGGCTGGCCGAGACGCCGAGCGGCATGCTCAATTCGGTCGGCCTGCAGGGCCCGGGCGTGGACGCCTTCCTGCAGCGGGACCTGCCGTGGCTGTTGTCCCGCGGCGCGCGGGTCGTGGTCTCGATCGCCGGCCAGACCATCCGCGAGTACGCGGGGCTGGCGGCCAGGCTGTCCGACACGGCCGGGGTGACGGCCATCGAGGTCAACCTCTCCTGCCCCAACGCCGAGGACGCGGGGCAGTTGTTCGCGCTCGACCCGCAGCGGGCCGGCAGCGTGATCGCTGCGGTGCGGGGCAGCGCCAGGTACGACATCCCGGTGTTCGCCAAGCTGTCGCCGGACGTGACCGACATCGTGGTGGTGGCCAGAGCCTGCGTCGCGGCGGGCGCGGATGGCCTGTCGCTGATCAACACGCTGCTCGGCATGGCCATCGACCCCGCCACGATGCGCCCGGTGCTGGCCGGCAAGTACGGCGGCCTGTCCGGCCCGGCCATCCGGCCAGTCGCGGTGCGGTGCGTGTGGCAGGTCAGGGCCGCGTTCCCCGATGTGCCGATCATCGGCGCCGGCGGCGTGCGCACTGGCCGGGACGCTCTCGAGCTGATGCTAGCGGGCGCCTCCATGATCGCAGTGGGTACGGAGATCATCCACGACCCTTCGGCGTGCTCGCGCGTGCTGAAAGAACTGGAGGAAGAACTGGCGTCCATCGGCGCGGACCGGGCCGCCGACGTGGTCGGCCAGGCCCACGGCCGGATTCCTCGTGGCCTGGCCTGGCGCGCCTAGACGGCGGAATTTGGCCGATGACAGCAGAAATGTGAGCGGTAACAATAGCGGTAACAATATTCGTGACAAGCTTGAACGATCCATCGAGAGGAGCAGCCGTGAGCAACCCGGCACCGGTGGCTGTCGCCCTTGACGCGCCCGATCTGGAGACCGCCGCGCGGTGGGCGGCTCTGGTGACGCCGCACGTGAGCACGGTCAAGGTCGGGCTCGAGCTTTACCTGCGCTACGGGCCGGAAGTGGTCGCCACAGTGCGGGGCGCCAGCCGCCTCTCCGTGTTTCTCGACCTGAAGCTGCACGACATCCCGGCCACGGTGGCCGGGGCCGCACGGGCGGTCGCCCGGCTGCGCCCGGACGTGCTCACCGTGCACGCGGTCGGGGGGGCCGACGTCATCCGCGCGGCCGTCGAGGCGGCACCGGGCACGATGGTGGCGGCGGTCACGGTACTCACCTCGCTCGGCGATGACGATCTCGGCAAGATCGGGATGATCGGGCCGGTGTCAGACCTCGCCAGGCGACTGGCCGTGCTCTCGGTGGCGGCAGGCGCGCAGGGCGTGGTCTGCTCGCCGCGCGAGGTCTCCGCGGTCCGGTCCGAGGTCGGCCCGGATGTGACGCTCATCACTCCGGGTGTGCGGCCCGCGGGCAGCGAGGCGAACGATCAGGCACGGGTGGCCACGCCGGAAGAGGCGCTGCTGGCCGGCGCGGACCTGCTGGTGATCGGTCGGCCCATCACCCGGGCGTCCGATCCCGGTGCCGCCGCGGCGGCCATCGCCGCGTCGCTGCGCCGGGTGACCGTCGCCAGGTAACTGGCCGCGCCCGGCCCAACCGGCCGCGCCCGGCCCGGCTGGGCCCGGGCTTACGTCGCGCTCGTCTCGGGTCCGGCTCGCACCCGCCGGAACCGTAGTGACCTGGGGTGACTCAGGGCTTACCCAGCGAGTATGATGCGGGCGGAAGCCTTCGTGAGCATGGGTAAATATCATCGTCACAGTTGAGACTCACGTCGCCGAATACCCTTCGGGTTACCCCGGTGCCGTAGTGAGATGAGTGGTACATGTATGCCGAATCTATGACGCGCCCCCCAGGTGCCGAACCTACGGGGCAAGGATGGCCTACGCTGGTGTCCAGTGGCGCTGACGGCGGGATATCACCACGTGAGACCCCTAACCGGGGCGGGGGACGCGGTTGATAACTCTAAGTAATATATCGCTTACAGAAAGTAATATATTTCAATTTGTAATGAGGTAACCGGCAGTTTGCGTTGCCTAATGGGTACGTGATTGGCTAGTTTCCCCTCCCGACAAACCTTTTTCCAACGAAACCCGAGGTGACCCCGAAGTGGCTCTTCCTCCCCTCACTCCCGAAGAACGTGCGGCGGCACTGGAGAAGGCCGCCAGAGCACGCAAAGAACGCGCCGAGGTGAAGAACCGCCTCAAGCGCGGGGCCACGAGCTTGTCAGATGTCATCAAGGAAGGCGCAACTGATGACATAATTGGCAAGATGAAGGTCTCGGCTCTGCTCGAGTCCCTGCCGGGCGTAGGCAAGGTGCGAGCAAAGCAGATCATGGAAAGGCTCGGCATCGCCGAATCGCGTCGCGTGCGCGGGCTGGGTACCAACCAGCGCTCCGCGCTTGAGCAAGAGTTCGGTGCCGATATCTGAACCGCGCGGCAGACGGGAACCAAGTCTTGGCGGTGCCGCGGTCGCAACCCCGGTGCATTCGCGGCTGACCGTGCTCTCCGGGCCCTCCGGGGTCGGGAAGAGCACGGTCGTCGCCGAACTCAACAGGACTTGTCCCCAGATCTGGATTTCCGTGTCGGTCACGACGCGGCCCCCGCGTCCCGGAGAAGTGGACGGGCGCGAATATTACTTTGTCGATGACAAAGAGTTTGACCGACTGGTCGCCAGCGGGGCGTTGCTTGAGTGGGCGCGGTTCGCTGGCAACCGGTACGGCACGCCGCGCGAACCGCTTAACGAAAGGCTCGAAGCGGGCGTTTCCTGTCTGCTCGAGATTGACTTGGCCGGAGCGCGGCAAGTCAAGCGCGCGGTACCCGATGCCCGTCTGGTGTTCCTGGCCCCGCCGTCCTGGGACGAGCTGATACGCAGGCTCACCGGCCGCGGCACCGAGCCCGCCGAGGTGCTGGCCCGCAGGCTGGCTGCCGCCAGGGAAGAACTCGCGGCGGCCGATGAGTTCGAGGTCACGCTGGTGAACACATCTGTCAAGGACGTGTGCCGCCAGCTGGTAGCCTTGATTGAGCAGTGACCTACGGAAGGCAGAACGTGCCAGGGACTCAACCCCACCAAGTCGCCGACGGCATCATCAACCCGCCGATCGACGAGCTTCTCGAAGTCGTGGACAGCAAGTACCGGCTGGTGATCATGGCCGCGAAGCGCGCACGGCAGATCAACGCCTACTACTCGCAGCTCGGTGAGGGCCTGCTTGAGTACGTCGGGCCGCTGGTGGAGACGCGCAGCCAGGAGAAGCCGCTGTCCATCGCGCTCCGTGAGATCAAGGAGCACATGCTGAACGTCGAGGCCATCGAAGGCTGAGGCGAACCATGCCCGCCCGCGTCGTCCTCGGCGTCGGTGCGGGCATCGCCGCGTATAAGTCGTGTGAGCTGCTCAGGCTGCTGACCGAATCCGGGCATCATGTCCGGGTCGTGCCGACCCCTGACGCGCTCCGCTTCGTCGGCGAGGCCACCTGGGCCGCGCTGTCCGGCCAGCCGGTGACGACCGACGCCTGGACGGGCGTGGCCGAGGTACCGCACGTCCGTATCGGGCAGTCGGCCGACCTCGTCCTGGTCGCGCCCGCGACGGCCGACCTGATGGCCAGGGCCGCGGCCGGGATGGCCGGGGACCTGCTGACCGCCACGCTGCTTACCGCCAGGTGCCCGGTCCTGTACGCGCCAGCCATGCACACCGAGATGTGGGAGCACCCCGCCACCCAGGCGAACGTGTCGCTGCTGCGCCGCCGCGGCGCCATCGTGCTCGAGCCTGCGGTCGGCCGCCTGACCGGCCAGGACAGCGGCGCCGGGCGGCTGCCCGAGCCGGCCGCCATCTTCGCGGTCGCCACCCGGCTGCTCGCCAGGGCCGGCCGCGAGGACCCGCTGCGCCCGGATCTGGCCGGCCGCCGCGTGGTGGTGTCCGCGGGCGGTACCCGGGAGGAAATCGACCCGGTGCGCTTCATCGGCAACTGGTCCACCGGGACGCAGGGGTACGCGCTGGCCCGCACGGCAGTGGCCCGCGGCGCCGAGGTGATCCTGGTCGCCGCTAACGTGGCGCTGCCCGATCCGGCCGGGGCCAAGGTCGCCCGCGTGGTTTCGGCGCGGGAGATGCGAGACGCCGTCATGGCGGCCGCAGCCGGCGCTGACGCGGTGGTGATGGCCGCCGCGGTGGCGGACTACCGCCCGGAGGCGCGCAGCGCGGCGAAGATCAAGAAGGACGGCCAGCCGCCGGAACCGCTGCGGCTGACCGAGAACCCGGACATCCTCGCCGGGCTGGCCGCCGCACGGCGCGGTCAGCACCCGGACCGCCAGGACACCGCAGATCATGATCCCGAACGGACCGGCTTCGTGCCCCCGGCTACCGTACGTCAGGTCCTGGTCGGGTTCGCCGCGGAGACTGACACCTCGCCGGAAAACGCGCGGGCCAAGCTGGCCAGAAAGGGCTGTGACCTGCTCGTCGTCAATCCGGTGGGCAATGGCCTCGGCTTCGGGACGCCGGACAACGAGGCGGTCGTCTACGGCGCCGACGGGACGGTGACGCCGATCCCGCGCGGACCCAAGGAAGCGCTGGCTGACGTCGTGTGGGATCTGGTGGCCGCGAGGATGAACGAATCGGTAAGTCATCGCTAAACTCACCGCAGTCCCGGATAGACTCACCGCAGTCACCTGGAGCGAGGGGAGAACTTAAGTGGCGCGTCGTCTTTTTACCTCTGAGTCAGTTACCGAGGGCCATCCGGACAAGATGGCCGACCAGATCAGCGATGCCATCCTGGACGCCATGATCAAGGATGATGCAGGCAGCCGCGTGGCTGTGGAGACCATGATCACGACGGGCCAGGTGCACGTCGCCGGCGAGGTCACCACCCAGACCTATGTCGACATACCCGGCATCATCAGGGACAAGATCCTCGAGATCGGCTACGACTCTTCGGCCAAGGGCTATGACGGGGCGTCCTGCGGCGTGTCGGTCTCCATCGGGTCCCAGTCGCCGGACATCGCCCAGGGCGTCAACGACGCGTTCGAGTACCGCGAGGGCGAGGGCACCGACGAGCTCGACCGGCAGGGCGCGGGCGACCAGGGGCTGATGTTCGGCTACGCATGCCGCGACACCCCCGAGCTGATGCCGCTGCCGATCATGCTGGCGCACAAGCTGGCCCGCCAGCTGTCCGAGGTACGCCGCGCGGGCACCGTGCCCTACCTGCGTCCGGACGGCAAGACGCAGGTCACTATCGAGTACCTCGGGGACACCCCGGTACGGCTGGACACCGTGGTGGTCTCGACCCAGCACGCACCCGACATCAACCTCAAGGAACTGCTCGCCCCCGACATCAAGGACTACGTGGTCGAGCCCGTCCTGGCCGATGCAGGCATCGACTGCGACGGCTTCCGGCTGCTGGTCAACCCGACCGGCCGGTTCGAGATCGGCGGGCCGATGGGGGACGCCGGGCTGACCGGGCGCAAGATCATCATCGACACCTACGGCGGCATGGCGCGGCACGGCGGCGGGGCCTTCTCGGGCAAGGACCCGTCCAAGGTCGATCGCAGCGCCGCCTACGCCATGCGCTGGGTGGCCAAGAACGTGGTCGCGGCGGGCCTGGCGGACCGGTGCGAGGTCCAGGTCGCCTACGCGATCGGCAAGGCGATGCCGGTCGGGCTGTTCGTCGAGTGCTTCGGCACCGAGAAGGTGCCGGTGGAGCGGATCCAGGACGCCGTGCTGCAGGTCTTCGACCTCCGGCCGCGGGCCATCATCTACGCCCTGGACCTGCAGCGTCCCATCTACGCGCAGACCGCCGCCTACGGGCACTTCGGCCGCACCGAGCCCGACTTCTCCTGGGAGCGCACCGACCGCGCGGACCAGCTCCGCGACGCAGCCGGCGGCTGACCGGCCGCCGGCGCATGCCCCGCGTCTGACGCGCCCCGCCGTCAGACGCACCCCGCGCCTGACCGGCGCGGGGCGGGCGCCGCTGGTGGCGTTGTCTTAATCTCCGCCGCGGTTCTGATAGGACGGAATCGTGGTCAAGGGGCCGAAGGATCAGGTGGTGAGCGAGCGGCTGCCCGTCGCCCGGGTCGCCGTGGACATCTCCCTGGCCCATCTTGACCGCCCCTTTGACTACCTCGTTCCGGCCAGCATGGACGAGGCGGCCGTGTCCGGCTGCCGGGTGCGGGTACGGTTCGCTGGCCAGCTTGTCGACGGCTACCTGCTCGAACGCGCTCAGACGAGCGAGCATGAGGGCAAGCTGGCCCGGCTGGAGCGGGTGACCTCACCGGAGCCCGTGCTCACGCCAGAGATCTTCGACCTGGCCCGGGCGGTGGCGGACCGGTACGCAGGCACGCTGGCCGACGTGCTCCGGCTGGCCATCCCGCCCCGGCACGCCACCGCGGAACGGGACGCCCCCCGGGCGGGTGGCCCGCGTGAGGAGGTGCCGAAGCGGCCGGAGCCGGGCTCCTGGGTCCGCTATCTGGCCGGCTCGGCGTTCCTGGCCGGCCTGGCCGAGGGCCGCCCGGTCCGGGCCGCCTGGTCGGCGCTGCCCGGCCCGGAATGGCCGGCTGAGATCGCCGTCGCCGCCGCCACCACGGCTGCCGCGGGCCGCGGCGTGGTCATCGTGGTGCCGGATGCCCGCGACCTGGACCGCGTCGACGCGGCCCTGACCGATGTGGCGCAGCGGCAACGGATCCACGTCTGCCTGAGCGCAGACCTCGGTCCGGCCGAGCGCTACCGCCGCTGGCTGGCCGTGCGCCGGGGTCTGGTTCAGGTGGTGGCGGGCACCCGGGCCGCGATGTTCGCCCCGGTCGCCGAGCTCGGCCTGGTGGTGCTCTGGGACGAGGGCGACGACCTGCACGCCGAGCCCCGTGCACCGTACCCGAACGTGCGTGAGGTGCTCGCCCTGCGCGCGCACCGGACCGGCGCGGCCGCGCTCATCGGGGGATTCGCCCGCACGGCCGAGCTCACCCAGCTGGTCGCGGGGGGCTGGGCCCGGTCGCTGGCCGGGCGCCCGGAGGCCCTGCGGCAGGCCGCGCCGAAAGTCAGGGCCGCGCCCGACGAGGCCGAGCTAGCCAGGGACGCCGCGGCGATGACCGCGCGCCTGCCCAGCCTGGCCCTGCGCACTGCTCGCTCAGCCCTGACGGGCGGGGCTCGCTCGGCCCTGGCGGGCGGCGCTCGCGGCGCCGTGCCGCAAGGACCTGTGCTGGTTCAGGTGCCCAGGCGCGGCTACCTGGCCGCCATCGCCTGCGGCCGGTGCCACGCGCAGGCCAGGTGCGCCACCTGTGGCGGGCCGCTGGAGATCGGCGGCTCGCACGAGACGCCCGGCTGCCGGTGGTGCGGGGCCCTGGCGGCGGACTGGACCTGCGCCCGCTGCGGGGCGACCCGGCTGCGTGCGCTCGTCACCGGCGCAGCACGCACCGCGGAGGAACTCGGCCGCGCCTTCCCTGGCGTGCCGGTGCGCATCTCGGGCGGCCAGCACGTGCTCGCCGCCGTGCCCGCCGAACCCGCGTTGGTCATCGCCACCCCAGGGGCCGAGCCGGTGGCGGAGGAAGGCTACGCCGCCGCGCTGCTACTGGACGGCTGGGCGCTGCTCGGCCGGCCCAGCCTGCGCGCCGCCGAAGAGGCGCTGCGCCGCTGGCTGAACGCGGCCGCCCTGGTCCGCCCGGCCGGGTCCGTGGTGGTGCTGGCCGAGGCGACGCTGCCTGCGGTGCAGGCGCTCATCCGCTGGGATCCGGTCACTTTTTCCGAACGGGAGCTGGCTGAACGCGCCGAGCTCGGTTTCCCTCCCGCCGTGCGAATGGCGTCCGTCACGGGAACGCCCGAGGCGGTCGCGGAGTTCGTCGGCGCGGCCGGGCTGCCCGCGCAGGCCGAGATACTCGGGCCGGTGCCTCAGCCCCAGGGGGGTACGGGGGGGCGGGAAGCCCCCCCGGGCGCGGGGGGGCCAGGGGGGTCGCCCCCCCGGATCGATAGGGTGCTGATCAGGATCGGCAGGCGAGACGGCCTCGCGCTGGCGCGCGCGCTGCACACGGCGCAGGCTACTCGCAGCGCACGCAAGGACGGCGGCGTCGTCCGGGTTCAGCTCGACCCGGCGGAGGTTGCCTGACGGATAGACTGAAGGCTGGCGGCGCCACGGGACGCGGGTGCTCGCCGTTATGTGTTCAGGAGGGTTTTCGTGAGCGTCAAGCCGATCCGTCTTTTCGGTGACCCGGTGCTGCGCACGCCGGCCGAGCCGGTCCGCGACTTCGACGCCGAGCTGCGCAGGCTGGTCAAGGATCTCACCGACACCATGCTGGACGCCCCCGGGGCGGGTCTCGCCGCCCCCCAGATCGGGGTGGGCCTGCGGGTATTCACCTACCACGTGGACGACAACGAGCCCGGGCACCTGATTAACCCGTCTCTCGACCTGTCCAAGGATCAGGACGAGGACGACGAGGGCTGCCTGTCCTTCCCCGGTCTCGTCTTCCCGGTGTCCCGGTCCTGGGGGGTGGTGGCCAAGGGGTTCAACATGTACGGCGACCCGGTGACGATCGAGGGGACCGAGTTGCTGGCGCGCTGCATCCAGCACGAGACCGACCACCTGGACGGCATCTTGTTCATCGACCGCATGGACTCCGCGCAGCGCAAGGCGGCGATGAGGGCGATCCGCGAGGCGGAGTGGTGGGGCGACCCGGTTCCGCAGGTGCGCCTGTCACCGCACGAGACCCTGGGCAAGGCCTTCTGACATGCGGCTTTCTCGCCTGTCGGCCTGTGACGGCTGATGCGCCTGGTTTTCGCGGGTACGCCGCAGACGGCGGTACCGGCGCTTGACGCGCTGCTGGCGTCCCGGCACGAGGTGGTGGCGGTGGTGACCCGTCCCGACGCTCCCGCGGGCCGCGGCCGGAAGGTCGAGGCGAGCCCGGTGGCCCGGCGTGCCGCCGAGGCGGGACTCAAGGTGCTCACCCCGGCCCGGGCCCGCGATCCGGAGTTCCTCGACCGGTTGCGCGAGATCGCCCCGGACTGCTGCCCGGTGACCGCCTACGGGGCGCTGCTGCCCCAGGCCGCGCTGGACATCCCGCCGCGCGGCTGGGTCAACCTGCACTTCTCCATCCTGCCGGCCTGGCGCGGAGCCGCGCCGGTCCAGCACGCCATCCTGCACGGCGACGACGTGACCGGTGCCAGCACATTCCAGATCGTCAAGGAACTCGACGCCGGCCCCGTCTACGGGGTGCTGACCGAGCCGGTGCGGCCCGACGACACGTCCGGCACCTTGCTCGACCGGCTGTCGTACTCAGGAGCCGAACTGCTCGTCGCGACGCTGGACGGGATCGAGGACGGTACGGTCCAGGCCGTCCCGCAGCCGGCCGAGGGCGTGAGCTTCGCCCCCAAGATCACCCCGGCCGACGCGCGGGTGGACTGGAAGCTGCCCGCGCACGTGATAGACCGGCTGATCCGCGCGTGCACCCCCGATCCGGGCGCCTGGACCGAACTCGACGACACCCGTCTCAAGCTCGGCCCCGTGTCGCTGGACGTCCCCGGTTCGCCCGCCGTCCCCGGTTCGCCCGCCGCCTCCGGTTCGCCCGCCGCCTCCGGTTCGCCCGGTGGCGCCCCTGCCGCCCCGCCGGATCTCGCGCCCGGTGAGCTGCACGTCGGCCGCCACGAGGTGCTCGTCGGCACCGGCTCCCGCCCGGCACGCCTCGGCGACGTCCAGGCCCCCGGCAAGCGCCGCATGACCGCCTCGGACTGGGCCCGCGGCCTGCACTCCGGCGGCCCCGTGCGGTTCAGCTGATGGCCGAACACACCCAGCGCTCAGGGCCGCCCGGATCCCGCTCCAGCGAGCCCCGCTCCAGCGAGCCCCGCTCCGGCCAGCCGCGCTCCGGCCAGCCCCGGCCGGCCCGGTCCCGCGCGGGCCGCCCGCGTACCGATCCGGCCCGGCGCGCCGCTTACGATGTCCTGCGCGCGGTCGAGGACCGCGACGCCTACGCCAACCTGCTCCTCCCCGCCCTGCTCACCGAGCGCGGGCTGACCGGCCGCGACGCGGCCTTCGCCACCGAACTGACCTACGGCACGCTGCGCGGCCGCGGTACCTATGACGCCATCGTGGCCGCGTGCAGCGACCGGGACCAGCTCGACCCGCCGGTGCGCGACGTGCTCAGGCTCGGCGCGCACCAGCTGCTGGCCACCAGGGTCGGCAGCCACGCCGCCGTGGCGACCTCGGTCGACCTGGCCAAGGACGTCTGCGGCCCCCGTCCGTCCGGCTTCGTCAACGCGGTCCTGCGCCGGGTGGCCACCCGCGACCTCGACGCCTGGATCCAGGTCATCGCGCCGGACCAGTCCCGGGATCCGTCCGGGTACCTGGCCGTGCGGCACAGCTATCCGCGCTGGATCGTCGACGCGTTCCGCGACGCGCTCGGCCCCGCCGCCGCCGAGACCGGGGACGCCCTCGCCGCCGGCAACGTCCGCCCCGAAGTAGTCCTCGCGCTCAGCCCCGCCGCGGCTGTCCCGGACGCGTCAGGTCTCCTGCCGGCCGGCGAACGGACCCGCTGGTCGCCCTACGGCTACCGGCTGGCCGGCGGTGACCCGGCACCCCTGGTCGCCAGCGGCCAGGCGGCTGTCCAGGACGAGGCCAGCCAGCTGGCCGCGCTCGCCCTGACCCGGATCGGCCTCTCCGGCGGGGACCGGCTCTGGCTCGACCTATGCGCGGGCCCCGGCGGCAAGGCCCGGCTGCTGAGCGGCCTCGCCGCCGCGCGCGGCGCCCGCCTGGTCGCCTCGGATATCCACCCGCACCGGGCGCGGCGCGTCCTGGAGACCCTGCGCCGCGCGGGCGGCGGGACCCCCGCTGTCCTCGCCGCGGACGGACGTCAGATGCCATGGCCGCCGGGCACGTTCGACCGGGTCCTGGCCGATGTCCCGTGCTCCGGCCTCGGGTCGCTGCGCCGCCGCCCCGAAGCCCGGTGGCGCAAGACCCCCGCCGACGTCGCCGAACTCGCCAGCCTGCAGCGCGAGCTGCTCAACGCGGCCATCGACTCGGTCCGGCCCGGCGGCGTGGTGGCCTACGTGACCTGCTCCCCGCACCTAGCCGAAACCCGCGACGTCGTTACCGCGGTCGCGCAAAGCCGGGACGACATCACCATCCTGGACGCGCCCGCCGTCCTCCCGGAAGTCCCCGCCCTGCGCGGCCCCGAACCCAGGTTCGCCCAGTTCTGGCCGCACCGCCACGGCACGGACGCGATCTTCCTCGCTCTGCTCAGGCGCGGGTGAGGGCCCGGGCTGACTTCAGCCGGGCGTTACCGATGTCGGCCTGCTGTCCCTGGGCGTAGCCGGCGCTGTAACCCCGTCCGCTGTAGGTAATCCGGGTCCGGCGGGTCACCGGGTACGCCTGTTCCAGCTGCCGGCGGATGACCACCGCCCGGTCGGCTAGGACCAGCGCGGTGCTCGGCCCGGCCTGCGTCTCTCCCTCCGCGCTCGCGGCGGCCCGGTCCTCGGCTGACTTGACCCGGGTGATGACGGCGGTGACGAAGCCGAGCAGCCAGCTCCGCCGCCAGGCCCGGACGCTGCGGATCCCGGCCGGGACGACCGCGGCGGTCAGGCCCCGCGCCATCTGCAGCAGCAGCGAGGTGTACAGGATGTCGGCCCGCTCCAGGTCCGAGGCGTAGCCGAAGACGTGGATACGCGCGCCGGGCTTGGTCGTGCTGAGCAGGACGCACTGGCAGCGCATGGCTCCGGCCAGCCCCGCCAGCAGGTGGGCACGGACCTGCGCCCACGGGTTGGCGATGTCGATGATGCGGCTGCCCGGCCGGTCGGTGTCCGGGCGCGACGCGGCCAGCCGGGCCCGGTCGATCCCGTACCTGGCCATCAGTTCCGCCGCCTTCGCGGTGAGCGCCTCGGCTTCCGGCGGGGTAACCCCCTCCGCCTCGGCCTTCGCCAGCAGCTTGCGTACCCGGTCGAGCAGGGCGCTGGGCGGGTCCGAATGCATAAGCAACCTCCAGGTCGATCCTAATCGAACTCAGTATCGAACTGTATCCTCCCCATACGACATTCCCGCCCCCCACCGTCGGCCCGCATCCCGGCACTCTACACTCGTGCCTAACTATGGCCGTTCAGATCTCGCCGAGCATCTTGTCCGCGGACTTTGCCCGGCTCGCCGACGAGGCCGCCGCGGTCGCCGCGGTCGCGGACTGGCTGCACGTGGACGTCATGGACAACCACTTCGTACCGAACCTGACCCTCGGCCTGCCCGTCGTCCAGGCTTTGCTCAAGCACGCCACGCTGCCGCTCGACTGCCACCTGATGATCGAGGAGCCGGACCGGTGGGCTCCGGAGTACGCCGAGGCCGGCGCCAGGAACGTGACGATCCACGCCGAGGCGGTGCGCGCCCCGGTGCGGACGCTGCGTGCGATCCGGGCGGCCGGCGCCCTGGCCGGACTCGCGGTCAACCCGGGCACGGCCGTGGAACCGTACGCGGACCTGCTGCCCGAGGTCGACATGCTGCTGCTGATGACGGTGGAGCCGGGTTTCGGCGGCCAGCCCTTCCTCGACATGGTGCTGCCGAAGCTGCGCCGGGCCCGCTCGCTGGTCGGCGGGCGGGACGCGGCGGTGTGGCTCCAGGTCGACGGCGGGGTCAGCGAGGAGACCATCGAGCGTTGCGTGGAGGCGGGCGCCGACGTGTTCGTGGCCGGCTCGGCTGTCTACGGCTCCGAGGATCCCGCGCGTGCCGTGCAGGCCCTCCGCGCCCAGGCCGAGCGCGCCACCGCGCACGCGGCCTGGGTCCGGCAAAGCCGCTGATTTCAGGCCAAACGGGCCGGGCTTGAGCTGCCCGCGCCGGTTTCCCCGGCTGCGGGCAAGGCGCCCTCCAGTTCGGTGCGGCCGGCCGGGACGCTGTCCTGGCCGCGCACGCTGTCCTGGCCGCGCACGCTGTGCTGGCTCGGAGAGAGGGCCTGGCTGCGGATGAGCAGCACCGCGCACAGCGCCCCGGCGAACGCCAGCGCCCCGGTCACCAGCAGCAGGTCGTTGAGCCCGGCTGCGAAGGCGGACCGCAGCGCCGTCGCGACTTGCCCGCGGGTCGCCGCGGGCAGGCTGGCCAGCAACTGTCCGACCTGGCCCTGCCGGACCATGGTGGCCACGCGTGGCGCCGACGCTGTGCTGGCGTGGAGAGAGGGCACGGCCAGCGCGTGCGCCAGGTTGCGCTCCAAGGCGGCGGCGAAGATCGAACCGAGCGCGGCGATGCCGGTGGCGATGCCGACCTGGCGGAACGTCGAGTTGACCCCGGAGGCCATGCCGGCCTGGTGCGGCGGGACCACGCCGATCGCGGTCGAGGCCAGCGGCGGGTTGACCATCCCGCCGCCCAGGCCGCTCACGATGAAGCCGGGAATCAGGTGCGTCCAGGAACTGTCGCCGGACAGGCCGGCCATGATGATCAGCCCGATGCCGACCAGCAGGAGACCGGGCCCGATGAGCCAGCGGGCGGGCACCTGCTGGCTGAACCGCCCGGCGGCGGTCGCGGTGACGAACTGCGCGCCGCTGATGATGGCCAGCCGCAGGCCTGCCTGCTCCGCCGAGTAGCCCAGGATGTCCTGCAGGTAGATGACCAGGAAGAGCAGCACGGCGTAGAGCGAGCCGTTCATCGCGAACGCCGCGATGGAGCCCCCCGCGAAGGTCGGCACGCGCAGCAGCGACAGGTCGAACATGGGATGCGCGACGCGCCGCTCGGCCGCGACGAACCCGGCCAGCGCCGCGCCGCCGATCACCAGGCAGGCGATGACGCCGGTGTCCGACCAGCTGTCCTCGCCCGCGCGGATGAGCCCGTAGATCAGGCTCACCAGGCCGGCGGTCAGCAACGCGAACCCGGCCCAGTCGGGCGGCGTGGGGTGCGGCGATTTGGACTCCTCCACCCGCCAGGCGGTCAGCGCCACGGCGAGGACGCCGATGGGCACGTTGACCAGGAAGATGCCGCGCCAGCTCCAGTCGGTGGTGATCACGCCGCCGAGCACCGGGCCGAGCGCCGTGGACACGCCCGTGATCGCTCCCCACACCCCGAATGCCACCCCGCGGTCCCGGCCGCGGAAACTGTTCCCGAGCAGCGCCAGCGAGGTGGCGAACATGATCGCCCCGCCGACACCCTGGCCGCTCCGGGACACGATCAGCATCAGCGGGTCCCGGGCCAGCCCGCACAGCAGCGAGCCGAGGGTGAAGATGACCAGGCCAGCCTGGAACAGCCGCTTCCGGCCGTACCGGTCGGCGAGCACGCCCGAGGTCAGCAGTAGCGAGGCGAGCGTCAGCGCGTAGGCGTCGAGCACCCACTGCACGTCGCTGAACCCCGCGTGCAGCCCGTCCTGAATGGCCGGCTGGGCGACGGTGACGATCGTCACGTCGAGCAACAGCATGAATGTCCCCGCGGAGACCGCGACCAGGGTCCACCACTTCTTATCCATCAGTTCCCTCCATGAGCCTGCGCCTTTCCCGGGTGCCGCACCTCATGCTGCGCGATACGGCCAGTGATAATCCACGTTGGAGGCTATTTGTGCCAGATCTCGACTCCATCTACGCTAATTGGCGTGGAAGTCCCTGTGCTGGACGCCGTTGACCGGCAGATTATTCACATCCTGACGATCGAGCCCAGGGCGTCGTTCCGTACCGTGGCCGACGTCGCGGGGATCTCCGACCAGACCGCCGCCCGGCGGTACCGCAGGCTGAGCGAGACGGCTGGGCTGCGCGTGCTCGGCATGGTGGACGGGTCCCGGCTGGGCTGGGCGGACTGGTTCGTCCGGCTGCAGACCACCCCGGGCAGTGCCGACTCGATCGCGGAGGCACTGGCCCGCCGTCCGGACACCCGGTGGGTCCGGCTCGCCTCGGGCGGGACCGAGATCGTGTGCACCCTCCAGGCCCGCACCCCGGAGCAGCGGGACGCCCTGTTCCTGCACGGCCTGCACGGCAGCCGCCGGGTGGTGCAGATCTCCGCGCACTCGATCCTGCACAACTTCAACCCCGGGCCCTGGCAGGGCGTCAGCCAGGCCCTGTCCGCCGGGCAGCTGGCGAAGCTCGCCAGCCTGGCCAGCCCTGCCCAGGTTCCGCCCAGCCCGCAGGCGCCGCTGGCCCCGCAGGATGAACCCTTGCTGGCCGAACTGGCCCGCGACGGGCGAGCCACCCACGCCGCGCTCGCCGCCGCCATCCACTGGCATGAGTCAACGGTGCGGCGCCGGATCGACGAGCTGCGCCGGGCTGGCCTGCTGTACTTCGAGGTGGACATCGACGACCGGGCGTTCGGCATCAACGTGCACGCCATGCTCTGGCTCACCGTCGAGCCGGCCCGGCTGGCCGCGGCGGGCCAGGCCATCGCCGCCCACCCGGAGATCCCGTTCGCCGCCGCCACCACGGGACCGACCAACCTGGTGGCCAGCGCCCTGTTCCGCGACACGCGGCATCTCTATGAATACCTGACCGGCGAGCTGGCTGGCCTGCCCGGGGTGAGCTCGGTGCAGACCGCGCCGATCATCCGGACGCTCAAGCGCACCGCCTCAGTTCACTAGCCGGCCCCGGCGTTCGGCTAGCCCTGCATTCAGTCCGCGAAGGTAAGAGCCGGGAGCCTCCCGTCCGCCAACGTTTTTCCCCGGGATTTTTCTGGCCGGTCTCAGGCGCCAGGTTTTGCGTTCGCGGGCCTGGCGGACCAGCGGTCGACGTGGCCGAGCAGGTCGGCCAGCCGGGTGATGACCGCGTCCGGCTCGGCGGCCGCGAACGCGGGGACGTCGGAGTTCGCGATGAGCACGGCCCGCATGCCGGCGCTCTTGGCCCCGTGGATGTCGTCGTAGGGCCGGTCGCCGACGAACACGCACGACGCGGGGTCGGTCTCGCCGACGGCCTCCATGGCCGCGCGGAAGGCCTCAGGGTGCGGCTTGACCCAGTCGATTTCGCTGGTGTAGACCGCGCCGTCGATGAGCCCCAGGACCTCGTCCCTGACGAAGATCTGCTCGTGGGCGCTGCGCGGCCACATCGTGTTGGAGAGCACGCCCACCTTGATGCCGCGCTGCCGCAGTTCGCGCAGCAGCGGCAGCGCATCCGGGTCGGTGAGCGTGTGCGGGTCCCACGCCTCGAAGTAGCTGGCCAGCAAGTCAGCCGACGCGGTGACCCCGGCCCGCTCGAAGATGTGGTCCAGAGTCCAGCTCTGATGCGACCGCTCGCCCAGCTGCCACAGCTCCGTCTCGGCGGCACGGACCGCCGCGGCCATCGCCGCCGCCTGCTCCGCCGGATAATGCCGCTCGCACACCGCGAGCCAGAGTTCGCCCAGGTCGATGCTGTGCCACGGGGTAAGTGTCCCGCCCCAGTCAAAGATGACCGCCCTGACCGCCATGCCCGAATCCTACGCACCGCCGCCCCCGCAGCCCTCAATTCCGCTCCCGCGTCTCCCCGGCGGGAGCAGACCATGAACCAGGCCGAGCCCGAGGCGGGGGCAGTCTTATTTTTGACAAAAACAACCTTTTAAGTGGACTATAGGAGTCGTGTCTCCTGGAGATGTAGCGGCAGGAATCGACGTGCTCAACGGGTCACGACCGACTGGCCCGCCGGATCACGCCCCGGACCGTGCCCAGGAAAACGCCGGTGCTGGGGGGACCGGCCCGGCCCTGGGACGAGCGCGTTCCGCCGGGCCTGGACGGGACCTTGCTCGCGGTGGTCCCGATCCCTGGCACCGGGACGTCGCTGGCCATCGTCGGCTACCCGATCACGACGTCTGCCGCCAGCCCGCCGCCGAGACCGGCCGCCACACGCACCAGGCGATCCCAAGGTCCCGGGCTGCGCCTGGACCGCGGGCGGCACCGGGTCTGGACCGACGGGCGCGAGATCGAGCTGACCTTCCAGGAGTTCGAGCTGCTGGCTTTCCTCAGCGCGCACCCGGCCACGGTGTTCACCCGCGCCGACCTGATCGAGCGGGTCTGGCACCGGGCCGTCGCACAGGACAGCCAGGCCATCGCGGGAGACGCCCAGGCCATCGCGCGGGACAGCCGTACCGTGGACGTGCACGTCAGCCGGCTCCGGCACAAGCTCGGCCCGCGCTACGGCCAGTGCCTGGTCACCGAATACCGCGTCGGCTACCAGTTCCGCCCGCTGACGCCGTAGACCAGCGTCAGGAATGGAATACCTCGTGTGGCACACTGGCTTATAGGAGTAAAAGCGTGCTCCGGGGTCGGTGAAACTCCGAACCGGCGGTGAAAGTCCGCGACCCGTCCGCAGCCAGCGGGCGGCTGAGCCGGTGAAATTCCGGGACCGACGGTGAAAGTCCGGATGGGAGGCAGCACGCAGGCGGCCGGGTCATTCCCGACCGCGCAAAAGCGCGTACGCACCGTACCCGCGTCACCCCCGGAGCCGAACCGCAGGCTGGGCTTCGAGGAGGTAAGCGCGGATGTTTACGGGGATCGTGGCAGAACTCGGCGAGGTAGCCGGAGTCGAGCACCGCGGCGACGCGGCCAGGCTCACTATCCGGGGTTCCACCGAGGGCGTCGCCCTTGGTGAGTCGATCGCGGTCAACGGCGTGTGCCTGACCGTCACCGAGATCCTGGACGGGACCTTCACCGCAGACGTGATGGGGGAGACCCTGGACCGGTCCGGCCTGGGCGCGCTTAGCCCCGGGGCGCCGGTCAACCTGGAACGCTCGGTCCGCCTAGCCGACCGCCTGGGCGGCCATCTCGTGCAGGGCCACGTGGACGCCACCGCCACGATCATCTCCCGGGCGCCCGCCGAACACTGGGACCAGGTGCGGATCAGCCTCCCCGGCCGGGTATCCCGTTACGTCGTGGAAAAGGGATCGATCGCCGTCGACGGGATCAGCCTGACGGTCTCCGCCCTGAGCGCTCCTGACGCCACGCAGAGCTGGTTCGAGGTCTGCCTGATCCCGGAGACGCTCAAGCGCACCACCCTCGGCACCGCCTCGCCGGGGGACACCGTGAACCTGGAGGTCGACGTGATCGCCAAGTACGTAGAGAGACTTCTCAGCGGACACAGCGGGGAGGGGTCCAAGTGACTCAGGTGCTCGACGACGTCGACCGCGCGATCAAGGACATCGTGGCGGGCCGCCCGGTCGTGGTCGTAGACGATGAGAACCGGGAGAACGAGGGCGACATCATCTTCGCCGCGAGCCTGGCCACCCCCGAACTGCTCGCCTTCATGATCCGGTACACCAGCGGCGTCATCTGCGTGCCGATGCGTGAAGCCGAACTCGACCGGCTCCAGCTCCCCCAGATGACCTCCCACAACACCGAGCATCACCGCACCGCCTTCACGCTCAGCGTGGATGCGCGCGAGGGGATCAGCACCGGCATCTCCGCCGCCGACCGCGCCATGACCATCAGAACGCTCGCCGACCCGGGCACCGCGGCGGCGGACCTGGCCCGCCCCGGTCACGTGTTCCCGCTCCGCTACGCCGAGGGCGGCGTGCTGCGCCGCGCCGGGCACACCGAGGCCGCGGTTGACCTAGCCCGGCTGGCCGGGCTGCCGGAGGCCGGGGTGCTGGCCGAGGTGGTGAACGACGACGGCACCATGGCCCGGCTGCCCGAACTGCGCGAGTTCGCGAACACCCACGACCTGGCGCTGATCTCCATCGGGCAGCTCATCGAGTACCGCCGCCGCAGCGAGCGCCAGCTGAGCCGTCAGGCCCAGACCAGGATCCCCAACGCCTACGGCCAGTGGCAGGCGTTCGGCTACCGGCACCAGATCGACGGAACCGAGTACGTGGCGCTGGTGCTCGGCGATGTGGTCGGCCCGGACGTGCTGACCCGGCTGCATTCGGAGTGCCTGACCGGCGACGTGTTCGGCTCGCTGCGCTGCGACTGCGGCGCGCAGCTCGAGGCGGCCATGGCCGCGATCTCGGCCGAGGGCCGCGGGGTGGTGCTGTACCTGCGCGGGCACGAGGGCCGCGGCGTCGGGCTGCTGAGCAAGCTGCAGGCCTACGAGCTGCAGGACGCCGGCGCCGACACGGTGGACGCCAACACCGAGCTCGGCCTGCCGGTCGACGCGCGAGAGTACTCGGCAGGCGCGCAGATGCTCGCCGACCTGGGCGTGCGCTCGGTGCGGCTGCTCACCAACAACCCGGCCAAGGTCAGCGGCCTGGTCGGCTGCGGCGTGGACGTCACCGCCCGGGTCCCGCTCGCGTCCGCTGTCACCCCGTACAACTTGCGGTATCTCGTCACCAAACGGGACAAACTCGGGCATCAAATTCAAGATCTTGATGAGGCCGAACGGGCCGTGGTGCGTCCGTCGGCTCCGCTGAACGGCTACGCGGCGACACCGCATCCCGCCGGCGCCACCGCAGTCCTCGGGTCCTTCGGGTCCTCTGGGTCTTCTGGGGCCTCTGGGTCTTCTGGGGCCTTCGGGTCCTCTGGGGCGGAGTCGGCGTGAGCGGCGCGGGCAGCCCGGGCGCCGCCGCGGTGGACGCGTCCGGCCTGAGCCTGGCGATCGTGGCCACCCGCTGGCACCAGGAGATCACCGACTCGCTGGTGGCGCGCGGCACCGCGGCGGCCATCGCCTGCGGCGTACCCGACCCGGTCGTGCTCCGGGTGGCAGGCGCGATCGAACTGCCGGTGGTGGCCGCCGAACTGGCCAGGCAGCACGACGCGGTGGCCTGCCTGGGCGTGGTCATCCGCGGTGGCACCCCGCACTTCGAGTACGTCTGCGACTCGGTGACGGCCGGCCTGACCCGGGTCGCGCTCGACACCCGCACCCCGGTCGGCAACGGCGTGCTGACCTGTGACACGGTAGAGTCGGCCCGGGACCGGTGTGGACTGCCCGGTAGCCACGAGGACAAGGGATGGGAGGCCGTGGTGGCCGCGCTCGACACCGCGCTGGTGCTGCGCTCCATCCGCGGCACCCACCGAGATGCCCCTTCCTCCCCAGACGCCCCCCGCGTCACACCCGCCCTCCTCCCTCACCCCGCCGCGCACCGACATTAGCCGTCTGGTGACGTCGGTGGGCCCCCGGGTACCCAACAAGGTACGCAGGGGCACACTCACACCGGCTGGCCCCGTTCGCGGTGCCGCCACACTCGCACGCGCAACCACTCGGAGAACTCGGATCACTCATGCTTTCACTGGTATTGCCCAAGGGCTCGCTTGAGCGGGCCACCCTCGAGCTTTTCGACGCGGCCGACCTGACCGTGCGGCGGTCCTCGGACCGGGACTACCACGCGTCGATCGATGACCCGCGGATCGACAAGGTCCGGTTCCTGCGCCCGCAGGAGATCCCGTCCTACATCGAGCGCG
>JBKQQQ010000100.1:0-4319 GCA_052144275.1 Streptosporangiaceae bacterium | reverse complement strand
AACACCTGGCCGCTGGACAAGCTGCGCGCCTTCCTCCGCAAGGACCGCTGAGTCCTCCAGACCGATCACCGGTGAGAAACGGCGCCGGACCCGGTCTATATAGGCGTGACAGATCCGCCATCCGGCGCGACCGGGCTGCTGGCCGGGGCGATCAGCTACACGCTCGGCGTGTGCGCCCTGGTCGGGCCGGGGGAGATGGCGCTGCCCACGCCGTGTGCGGACTGGAACCTGGGCATGCTCCTGGCTCACCTGAGCGACTCGATGGCGGACC
Organism: Streptosporangiaceae bacterium; assembly: GCA_052144275.1. Lineage (GTDB taxonomy): Bacteria > Actinomycetota > Actinomycetes > Streptosporangiales > Streptosporangiaceae > Palsa-504. The sequence goes on along the minus strand of JBKQQQ010000100.1, from coordinate 4,048 downwards.
TGGAGACCGCCATCCGCACCGGGAACCTGGACCTGGAGCGCCCGCCGGATCATGCCGTCGGTGATCCGGTCGAGATCCTGCGGGACCGGGCGGCTGAGCTTCTGTGCGCGGCCTTTAGCTACAGCGGCCCCGAGCACTTCGTGGCCGTAGGCGGCCTGCCGGTGCCGGCCGGCCTGGTGGCCTGCACCGGGGCGGTGGAGATCGCGGTGCACGGCTGGGATGTGTCGGCGGCCCTGGGCCGTGCTAGCCGCGGGGAGGCTGGCTGCGGCGGGGTCCGCCCCATCCCGGCCGGGCTCGCCACCCGGATGCTCCGGCTGGGCCCGCTGCTCGTGGCCGGCCGCGAGGGCCTGTTCGCCGTCCCGGTCGACATCCCGGCCCAGGCCAGCCCGGGCGACCGGCTCGTCGGCTACCTCGGCCGCCGCCCCCGGTAACAACCATAGGTTACTGACGAGTAATATAGGCGGAGCAACGTTCCTTATGCGCAGGGAGGCCGAACGTGCCCCGCACCGCACGCGATGTCGTCTTCGTCGACGGCGTCCGCACCCCGTTCGGGAAGGCCGGGCCGACCGGCCTGTACGCCGAGACCAGGGCCGACGACATGGTCGTCAGCGTGATCCGCGAGCTGTTGCGGCGCAATCCGGGGCTGCCGCCTGAGCGCATCGGCGAGGTGGCCATCGCCGCCACGACCCAGACCGGCGACCAGGGGCTGACCATCGGGCGCAGCGCTGCGGTGCTGGCCGGACTGCCGAAGTCGGTCCCCGGGTATGCCATCGACCGGATGTGCGCGGGCGCGATGACCGCCGTGACCACGGCCGCCGGGTCGATCGCGCTGGGCGCCACCGATACCGCGATCGCCGGCGGCGTCGAGCACATGGGCCACCATCCGATGGGCTCCGGCGTCGACCCGAACCCCCGGTTCATCTCCGAGCGGCTGGTGGACCCGTCGGCGCTGGTGATGGGCTCGACGGCGGAGAACCTGCACGACCGGTTCCCGGGCATCACCCGGGACCGCGCCGACGCCTACGCCCTGGCCAGCCAGCGCAAGGTGGCCGCGGCCTACGCGGCGGGCCACATCCAGCCCGACCTGGTACCGGTCGCGGTGCGCAGCGCAGAACGCGGCTGGGGACTCGCCACCGCTGACGAGCCGCCGCGCCCGGGCACCACGCTGGCCGCGCTGGCCGGGCTGAAGACGCCGTTCCGGCCGCACGGCCGGGTCACCGCGGGGAACTCGGCCGGGCTGAACGACGGCGCCACCGGCTGCGTCATCGCGGCCCAGGAAGTGGCTGCCGAGCTGGGCCTGGACGCCAGGATGCGGCTCGTCGACTTCGCCTTCGCCGGGGTGGACCCGGAGGTGATGGGCATCGGGCCGGTGCCCGCCACCGAAGCCGTGCTGGCCCGCAACGACCTGACCATCGACGACATCGGCCTGATTGAGATCAACGAGGCGTTCGCCGTCCAGGTGCTCGCGTTCGGTGACCATTTCAAGATCGCCGACGATGACCCGCGGGTGAACCCGTGGGGCGGCGCGATCGCGCTCGGCCACCCGCTCGCCAGTTCTGGCGTGCGGCTGATGATCCAGCTGGCCCGCCAGTTCGCCGGGCAGCCCGCCGCCCGCTACGGCCTGACCACGATGTGCGTCGGGCTGGGCATGGGCGGCACCGTCCTGTGGGAGAACCTCAATGCCTGAAGACATTGGCCCGAACGAGCCGGGTCTCGAGCAGTCCGGAATCATCACGCTGTTTCCCGGCGAAGTCGTCACCCGGGCCATCGTCCGCGACGTGGAACTGCCCTACGGGGCTGGCACGATGGCGCTCATCACGCTGGACAACGGGCACGACCACACCCGGCCGAACACGTTCGGCCCGGCGGGCCTGCTCTCGCTGCGCGAGGCGCTTGACGCGGTGGCGGCCAGGGCGATCCGGGGCGACATCGCCGCGGTCGGCGTCACCGGCAAGCCGTTCATCTTCTCGGTCGGCGCCGACCTGACCGAGGTTCCGCTGATCGGTTCGCGGGACGAGGCGCTGGCCATCGGCAGGCTGGGGCACGCGGTGTTCCGGCGGTTCGGCGAGCTTGGCGTGCCGTCGTTCGCGTTCGTGAACGGCGCGGCGCTCGGCGGTGGCCTCGAGCTCGCGCTGCACTGCTCATACCGGACGGTCTCCACCGGCGTGACCGCGGTCGCGTTCCCCGAATGCTTCCTGGGCCTGCTGCCCGGCTGGGGCGGCACGTACCTGCTGCCCCGCCTGATCGGCCCGGCTAACGCGCTGAAGGTCATCATCGAGAACCCGCTCAGCCAGAACCGCATGCTCCGCGGAGCCCAGGCCCTCTCGCTCGGGATCGCGGACGCCATGTTCGAGCCGGCCGACTTCCTGGCCGAATCGCTGCGCTGGGCGGCCCGGGTGCTGACCGGCGCGGCTGAGGTTTCCCGCGCCCGGCCGGAGGAGGACTGGGACGCTGCGGTCGCCGCGGCACGGTTCTTCGTCGACGGTAAGCTGCACGGCGCCGCCCCGGCCCCGGACAAGGCCATCGACCTGGTCGCCGCGGCCCGCGGCCGGAGCCGGGACGAGGGGTTCGCCGCCGAGGACGAAGGGCTGGCCGACCTGCTGCTCAGCGAGGAACTGCGGGCCGGGCTCTACGCCTTCGACCTGACCCAGAAGCGGGCCCGAAAGGCCGCGGGCGCCCCGGATGCGTCACTGGCCCGGCCTGTCACCAAGGTCGGCGTGGTGGGCGCCGGGCTGATGGCCGCGCAGATCGCGCTGCTGTTCGCGCGGCGGCTTGAGGTACCGGTCGTGCTGACCGACCTGGACCAGGCCCGCCTCGACGCCGGAGTGGGCCACGTGCGGGCAGAGGTAGCCAGGCTCCGCGACCGCGGCCGGATCAGCGCCGACGCCGCCGCACGGCTGACCGCGCTGGTCACCGGGTCGCTGACCAAGGACGCGTTCGCGGACGCCGATTTCGTGATCGAGGCCGTGTTCGAGGAGATCGCGGTCAAGCAGCGGGTGTTCGCCGAGGTCGAGGCGGTGGTCCGGCCAGACTGCGTGCTGGCCACCAACACTTCTTCGCTGTCGGTGACCGAGATGGCGTCCGGGCTGGCGCACCCCGAGCGCGTGGTGGGGTTCCACTTCTTCAACCCCGTGGCCATGATGCCTCTGGTCGAGGTCGCCAGTATCGGCCAGCACGGCGCCGCTCATACCGACGATGCGACGCTGGCCACGGCGCTGGCCGTCGGCAAGGCGCTGAAGAAGAACTGCGTGCTGGTCAAGGACGCGCCGGCTTTCGTGGTGAACCGCCTGCTGACCAGGTTCCTCGGGGAGATCATCGGATGCGTCGACGAGGGTACGCCGTTCGAGGTGGCCGAGCACGCGCCCGACCCGCTCGGCCTGCCCATGTCCCCGTTCTTCCTGCTTCAGCTGGTCGGCCCGGCGGTCGCGCTGCACGTGGGGGAGACGCTGGCCGCGGCCTACCCCGACCGGTTCAAGGTGTCGCCGAAACTGCGTGCCCTGGTGGAAGCGGGCAAGACGGCGGTCTACCGGCCCGACTTCACCGTCGATGAGTCGGTCGCGGCCCTGCTAGCCGGAGGTGACCGCCCGTCGACCGCAGGCGAGGTCCGCGAGCGCGCCCTGGAGGCCCTGGCCGAGGAGATCAGGCTGATGCTCGACGAGGGTGTCGTCGCGGCGCCCGAGGACATCGACCTGTGCATGATCCTGGGCGCCGGCTGGCCCTTCCATCTCGGCGGGATCACGCCCTACCTGGACCGCGCCGGGATCACGGAGAAGGTAACCGGCACCCGGTTCCGCGTCTAGCCGCGGTCAGCGCGGGCGGTGGTCGACGACGCGGCGCATCTTGCCCACCGATCGCTCGATGGATTCCGGGGCCAGGACGCTGGCCGTGATGGTGACGCCGATGGTGTTCTTGACCAGCGCAGCCAGCGTGACGGCCGCGTCGGCCGCGGCGGCTTCGGCCACTCCGGGGCGGCGCTCGACGTGGACCGCCAGCTGATCCATCCGGCCCTCCCGGGTCAGGTGCAGCTGGAAGTGCGGGGACAGCGCCG
>JBKQQQ010000099.1:0-3104 GCA_052144275.1 Streptosporangiaceae bacterium | reverse complement strand
GCGCTCGTGGGTTTTCTCGACACGCTGCTAGGCCGCACCAAGCCGGTCCAGCCGAAGCTGGACGACCTGTTCGCGCTGCCGTCCGCGGCGGTCACGCTGGAGGCCGGAGCCGGATTCAAGCCCACGGGATCCGGCTCCGTCTGCTTCCGCCCGGTCGAGGGCCGGTCCTTTGCCGACGTGCAGAAGGACGTCCAGGAACTGCTCGACGTGAGCTCAGGCAAAGAAGGCGGCCTGCCGGTCGAGGTGACCAAGGATTCCTACGGCTTCAACTGGCTGGTCAGCTCGCACATGTCCGACGAGCTCGAGGCGCTGGTCACCGACCTGCACGCGGTCAACACCTCGCTGGTGGACAACGGCTTCGGTCCCCAGCTGCTGTGCACCCTGGTCGCCTTCCGCGATGATCAGGAGCGCCGACTCGGCCTCATCTACCTGTACAAGCGGGGTACGTTCTACCCGTTCGCCCCGCTGTCCGGCGAGCGCCGGGACAACGCGCTCGAGCTGCAGGTCAAGGGCGTGATCGGCAGTGACCTGAAGTTCGAGCAGGATCTGTCCCGCTGGTTTCCGGTCTGGGGCGCACCCGGCCTGTAAGGCGCACCCGGCCTGTAAGGGCTGTGAGCCACGCCTCAGGGGTGGCTGGAATGCGGGCGGACCGCATATCGTTGGGATTGCACGTTGGAGCAACGCCAAACGCCGCATGCACGCGGCACACGAACCAGGCGGGAGCTAAGGTGACTGTTCAGCAAGAGGCCATGCAGGGGATCCTCCTGACCGACGGCGCGGCGGCCAAGGTGAGCTCGCTGCTCGCCCAGGAGGGCCGGGACGATCTCAGGCTGCGCATCGCGGTTCAGCCGGGCGGCTGCTCGGGGCTTCGCTACCAGCTCTACTTCGACGAGCGCGAGATCGACGGCGACATCGTCACCGAGTTCGGCAGCGTCCACGTCGTGACCGACAAGATGAGCGCCCCGTACCTGATGGGCGCGACCATCGACTTCGTGGACACGATTGAGAAGCAGGGCTTCACGATCGACAATCCGAACGCGACGGGCTCCTGCGCCTGCGGCGATTCGTTCCACTGACGCCGGCCGGGGGGTAGCTACCGTGCGTATCGCGGTCACGGGATCAATCGCGACCGACCACTTGATGACGTTTCCCGGCAAGTTCACCGACCAGCTGATCGCGGACAAGCTCGACAAGGTTTCGCTTTCATTCCTCGTCGATGAGCTGGCCATCCGGCGCGGCGGAGTCGCGGCCAACATCGCCTTCGGCCTTGGCGTGCTCGGCCTGCGACCGCTGCTGGTCGGCGCGGTCGGGGCTGACTTCGAGGACTACCGGCACTGGCTGGAGGACCACGGGGTGAGCACCGCGGGCGTGCGGGAGTCGCTGCTGAAGCACACCGCGCGCTTCGTCTGCACCACCGACGCGGACGGAAACCAGATCGGCTCGTTCTACGCGGGCGCGATGAGCGAGGACGCGGACATCAAGCTCGCGCCGCTGGCCGAGGAGCAGGGCGGCATCGACCTGGTGCTGATCGGGGCCGGCGACCCTGGGGCCATGGTGGCGCACACGGTTGAGTGCCGCGAAGCCGGCCTGAAGTTCGCCGCCGACCCGTCTCAGCAGCTGGCCAGGATCCTCGACGACACGCAGGTGCGCACGCTGGTCGACGGTGCGGACTACCTGTTCGGCAACGAGTACGAGGAAGCCCTGATCGAACGCAAGTCCGGCTGGGGCAGCGCGGACATGCTGGCCCGGGTCGGGATCAGGATCACCACCCTCGGGGCGGCGGGCGCCCGGATCGAGCAGCAGGGGGAACCGCCGGTCACGGTGCCGCCAGTGCCGGACGCCAAGCCCGTGGACCCGACCGGCTCAGGTGACGCGTTCCGTTCCGGCTTCCTGGCCGCGATCGCCTGGGGCCTGTCCCTCGAACGCGCCGGTCAGCTCGGCAACCTGCTGGCCGTGCACGCCCTGGAGGCCACCGGACCGCAGGAGTACAACCTGAAGCCCGGCCCGCTGGCCGACCGGTTCGCCGCGGCCTACGGCGACGACGCAGCGGCTGAGGTCGCGGTTCACCTGCCGGTCTGAACCTCGTCAAGAACTTTGGCCCGAACGGACCAGGGTTCCTGCCCTCGGTAACCGAAGCGTGATTATCTGCGTGCAACCCAATGCCCGTGCACGCCGTCTCAGCAGTAAAACCGGCTTTTGCGGGAGGCAGCATGAAACGCGCGTGGGTCATCACGGTGCTTGCTTCGGTCGTCGCTGTGCTTGCCCTCACCGGGTTGACCCTGGCGGGATCGGCGCACGCGACCCCAGCGCGCCCGGGCCTTTTGTCGGTGCAGACCGTGGTCTTCGACTGCCCTGGCCAGCGGGCCATGGTCAGGCCGAAAACCTTCATCCTCACCTGCGCGGACGCCAATTCCCTGCTGGATAAGCTCTCCTGGACCAGCTGGACGCCGGGCCTGGCCAGCGCGACTGGCACGCTGGAAATCAACGACTGCACACCCTACTGCGCAGCCGGGCACTTCCACGCCTACCCCGCCGTGGTGGTCTTCTGGGGCAGCAAGGCGGTGAAGAACCACCCGGGCGAGGAGTGCTACACGATGATGACGCAGATCCTCACCGGCCCGCGCCCGCGCTACTACGACTACATCCACCACAAGTGGGTGACCGCGCCGGTGACCCAGACCAGCCCCCTGGTGACCTCACCGACCGCCTAGTTGTCGGCAGCACTGTCGCCGGGAGCCTAGGGCTAACCAGCGTGCCCGCACCGTCGTCATAATGGCTAAGCGGCGCATGAGGCGCCGCGCACATGAAGGGCACGCCAGTGTTTCCAGGTGCACCGTCTCCCAAAACCAGACAGACCAGGACCGGACATCCCGCGACCGGACATCCCAGGCCTGGAAATTACGGAAATGGACTTTCCGGGGTCGGGCAGTTGAGAGTCGGTCGGCTTGCCGTCGCGGCTGCGGCGTTCGCCTGCATTGCGACCACGGCCGGCTGCGCGTCCTCGAGTAGCCAGTCGGCCGCACCGACCACCACGGTCACGGTCACCACCGCCCCAGCGGCCTCCGGCAGCGCATCGAATTCGTCCACGCCGTCCTCGGCGGTGA
>JBKQQQ010000098.1:0-9412 GCA_052144275.1 Streptosporangiaceae bacterium | reverse complement strand
CCGGAGTCGGTGGGCACCAGCACCTTGTCGCCGATGGCCGGCGAGTAGGCCCCGGGGTCGAGGTAGTAAAGCCGCCCGTACCGCTCGAAGCTAACCGCCATCATCATGCCCACTGGGCCAGACTACGTTGTCCGCCGCCCGGACCCCATGCGGTCAGCCTTTACCAGGCGACCGCTGCCCCGTCGTAGTGCGCGAAGGGCAGCGGGTGGAATTTCCCGCCGCCGATCCACCCGATGTGGTTTTCCCCGGGGCCGGGATAGGTCAACAGCACGTACCTGCCGCTGGGGTCCGCGGTGAGACCGATCTCCTCGGCCACGCCTTCGGCCACCGGCACGTTATTTCGGTGGTAGTCCACGCCGAGCAGGGACCCGCCGGCCGCCGAGATATGGTCAATGGCCAGGTTCTGCCAGGCACCGGAGGCGTATGCCCGGCCCGACATCACGACGGCCGTGATGTCGGAGCCGCCCGGGCCGGCCAGGGCCTGCACGATGGCAGGGTACCTGGCGGACTGCGTCAGCAGCAGCTCGCCGCTGTTCAGCGCGCCGCCTCTGGTGGCCGTGCTGAGCGACCAGACCTGGGTGTAGCGGTATCCGCGGCTGACGTCCGCGCCCGAGCAGATAGTGCCGATGCCGAGCACGCCTATCGGCCCGTCGCACCATAGCGCGAGGAAGACGAGCGAGTGTCCGTCCGCCGCCCAGGACAGGTTCGCGATCATGAACGCCTTACCCGCCCGGGCCATGCCGCCCTGCCACACGCTGTGCTCGCCCGTCTCCAGGTTGATGACGATGATCGTGTCCGCGTATGACGTGGTGTAGACCGAGAGGTCAGGCTGGGGGAAGGCGCAAGGCTGGGCGGGGACGCTAACCTGGCACCAGGGAGAGGGTCATCTCCTCCACGGCCAGCAGGGGGGCCACGTTCAGGGTCAGCCGCTCACGGCAGCGCATGATGGCCTGGACGCGCCGCAGCGTGGCCTCCGGCGACGACAAGGAAGCGACCTTCCGCAGGTCGGTGTCGGAATTCGCCAGCTCCACCGAGGCGCCGACCTGCACCATCAGGACGTCCCGGTAGAACAGGGCCAGTTCGAGCAGCGCCTGGTCGAGCGTGTCGCGCTTCACCCGGGTGGCCCGGGACTTCTGCCGGTCCTCCAGGTCCTTCATGGCGCCGGCCATGCCGCGCATCGCCTTGGCCACGCCCTTGCCCGTGGATCCCTCGCCGAACGCCCGCCGCAGCGAGTCACGCTCCGGCTCGTCCAGTTCCTCGGTGACCGCCTTGGCTTCCTCCTCGGCGGTGCGCACCAGGGCGGCCGCCGCCGCCAGGGCCGGGCCCAGTGACGTCACGGAAAGCGGCACCCGCAGCACGTCGGCCCGGCGCTTGGCCGCTGAGGCGTCAACGGCGAGACGCCGGGCGCGGCCCACGTGTCCCTGCGCCGCACGGGCCGCGGCCAGCGCTCTCGCGGGCTCGATGCCGTCCCGCTCGATCAGTACCTTAGCGACTGCGGACGAGGCCGGCACGACAAGCGTGACAACCCGGCACCGCGATCTGATCGTGGGCACCAGGTCCTCGGCCGAGGGCGCGCACAGCAGCCAGACGGTCCGGGGGGCCGGCTCCTCGATGGCCTTCAGCAGCGCGTTCGCGGCTTGTTCGGTGCACCGGTCGGCGTCTTCGAACAGGACGACCTGCCAGCGCCCCCCGATGGGCTTGCCCGCGGCGCGCAGCACCAGGTTCCTGGTCTGCTTCACCCCGTAGGACAGCCCCTCGGGCCGGATCAGCAGCAGGTCGGCATGGGTCCCGGCGGAAACCTGATGGCAGGCGGCGCACTGGCCGCAGCCACCGGACGGGCAGAGCAGCGCGGCGGCGAACGCCCGCGCCGCCACCGACCGGCCAGAACCGGGCGGCCCGGTGAACAGCCAGGCGTGCGTCATCGCGCCGGGTTCGGGCCGCTGGCCGGCCAGCACAGCCTCCGCCGCGGCCGCAGCCCGGCGAAGCTGCGCGACCACCGCCTCCTGCCCCGGCAGGTCCTCGAAAATCCCGCTCAATCCGCCTCCTGCCCCGGCAGGTCCCCGAACAGCCCGGCAGTGCTTTCTGCTCGCCTCCGGGGCGCCTCTAGGCGCTGCCATGCCTCCCTGGCCGCCTGCGGCGGCGGGCCCTCGTCGCTCGGTCCTCGCGCCTGGGGTGGGTCCGGGGGGAAAGGCACAGTCCAGGCAGCGCCGCGCCCCTTCGGCTCGGTCAACTCCGCCGGACCTCTTCCTTGATCGCGGGGAAGTCGCCGGTGTTCGCCTCGGCGACCGAGGGAACCGGGTCGGGGAGCAGCTCGCGGATCCGGTCCTGGATGTCCCTGGTGATCTCGTCGGCGGGGCGGTCGGCGTCGAGCACCAGGTAACGGCCGGGCTCGGCGCGGGCCAGGGCGAGGAAGCCGGCCCGGACCCGCAGGTGGAAGTCGGCGGGTTCGGCTTCGAGCCGGTCGGCCGAACGGGTGCGGCGGCTCAGCCCGGCCATCGGGTCCATGTCGAGCAGGATGGTGAGGTCCGGGGTGCGTCCGCCGGTCGCCCACCAGTTGAACCGGGCGATCTCGTCGACCGGGAGGTTCCGCCCGGCCCCCTGGTAGGCCAGGGAGGAGTCGACGTACCGGTCGGTGATGACGATCGCGCCCCGCTCGAGGGCGGGCGCGATGACCGAGGCGACGTGCTCGGCGCGGTCGGCCGCGTACATCAGCGCCTCGGCGTGCGGCGACATGCCGGTGTGCGCGGTATCGAGCAGCAGCGCGCGCAGCCGCATCCCGATCTTGGTCGCGCCGGGCTCGTGCGTGGTCACCACGTCGTAGCCGAACTCGCGCAGCCAGATGGCGATCAGCCTGGCCTGCGTGGTCTTGCCCGAGCCCTCGCCGCCCTCGAACGCGATCAGCAGGCCGGGCGGAGCAGCGGGCGGGGTGCTCCCGTTCAGGTGCGCGGGCTCGAGGACCGAAGGGGCCGGCTCGCTGCGGATCGCCGCCAGCAGGTCCTCGCGCAGCGGCACGCCCTTGCGGTCGTCCATCTGCCGGTAGGCCCGCAGCCCGAGCAGGAACGCCACCGCGGCGGCCAGCAGGATCACCACGTTCTGCCCGGCCGAGGCGTAGGTAATGTTGCCGATCTTGACGTTCCCGGTCCCGTTCAGCGAGGCGATCACCCTGGTCAGGCCCGCCGAGGCGGACAGCGCGACGACGATGACGGCGAGCAGGATGACCTGGATGGAGGACTGGAAGAAGGCGAAGACCCGGCCGCGGGTGTCGTCGTCCACCTCGAGCCCGACGATGGTGAAGCCGGTCGCGTACGCGATCCCGGACAGCGCGCCGAGCAGCACCACGAGCAGGACGACCACGGCCAGGACCGGCACCAGGCCGATCAGCGCAAGCGGCACCGCGGCGGCCATGATCGTGAGCCCGAACAGCCTCCGGCGGCTGAAGGTGCCGAGCACCTTTGTGCCGAGCCCCATGCCGAGCGCCATGCCGACGAAGATCGCGGCGAAAACCAGGCCCCACCCGGCGCCGCCGCCGTGCAGCGTGTCGGAGATATAGGTATAGCCCAGGCCCACCACCACGCCGGCCGCGGCGAACGCGCCCACCATCCCGAGCATCAGGCCGCGCACCACCGGGGTCTTCCCGATGAACCGCCAGCCCTCCCAGATGGACCTGGCCGTGGACGGCACGGAGATCTTCCCGCTGGCCTGCCGCTTGGGTATCTCGCGGATGAAGTAGACGGTGAGCGCGGAGATAAAGTACGAGGCGGCGTTGAAGTACAGGGCCAGGTCCACGTTGCTCGTGTGGAACAGCGGCGTGACCCGGCTGATCCCCTCGCTGACCAGCGCCAGCACGCTGAACAGGCCGGCCGCGAGCGGTGCGGTGCCGTATGTGGTGAGCAGGCTGAGCTGGTTCGCCCGCTCCAGCTTGTCCTTGGGCACCAGGTTAGGGATGGACGCGGCGGTGGCCGGGTTCCAGAACTGGCTGGCGATGCCGGCCAGGAACTTGGCGACGATGATCCAGATCAGGAGCGCCTGTCCTGTTGGGAACAGGGGAATGGACAGGAACAGCAGGCCGCGGACCACGTCGCCGACGATCATCACCATCCGGCGGTCCAGCCGGTCCGCCACCGCCCCGGCCAGCGGGCCGAACAGCAGCGCGGGCAGCAGCGTGGCCAGCCATACGCCGACGACGGCCCAGCCCTTGGCCGCCACGCCGCCGGAGGCGAGCGACGGCGCCAGCACGGTCAGCGCGACGATGCTCAGCCAGTCGCCGAGGCTGGACAGGGACAGCGCGATCCACAGCCGGCGGAACGGCTTGATGGAGAGAACGCCCGGCTCGCGGGCATGGTTGCGCCACGCGGCGCCGTTCCCGAGCCTCCCCCGGCCGGCGCCGCCCTTGTCTGGTCCGGCGCGGAAGTTCACGGCGTAAGCGTATCGGCACTGCTGGCCGCATAACGGGTTAGTCCTTGATCGTGATTTTAGGCTCAGCCCGACGGTGCGACCGGCCCGGGGTACCAGTAAGGTCAAGATCTTTTTGATGCCGAACGGGCCGGGGTGGCAGCTTTCTTCTTCGCAGGCGTGCTCCGGCGGCGGGCCGCCGGCGGCGCGGCACGCCGGTCGGCCAGCAACTCGGCCCCCCGCTGGACGGTGATCGAGGCAACCTCGTCGCCCTTGCGCAGCGACGCGTTGGTCTCGCCGTCCGTTACGTAGGGGCCGAACCTGCCGTCCTTGATCACCATCGGCTTGCCGGTGGCCGGGTCCTCGCCGAGCTCGCGCAGCGGCGGGGCTGCCGCGCCGGTGCGGCGGCCGCGGGGCTTGGGCTGGGCGAACAGCTCCTTGGCCTCGGCCAGGGTCAGCGTGAACAGCTGGTCCTCCGACTCCAGCGACCGGCTGTCCGAACCCTTCTTCGCGTACGGCCCGTACCGGCCGTTCTGCACGGTGACCTGCTCGCCGTCCAGCTCGCCGAGCACCCGCGGCAGGCTCAGCAGCTTCAGCGCGTCGTCCAGCGTGACCGTGTCCAGCGCCATGGACTTCAGCAGCGACGCGGACCTCGGCTTGGCCGAGGCGGGCCCAGAAGCTGGCACGTCCTCGCCGAGCTGCTCGGTCACGTACGGACCGAACCGGCCGGCCTTGGCGACCACCTCGCGGCCGGTGTCAGGGTCGGTACCGAGGAGCACATCCCCGTTCGGCTGATTGAGAAGCTCTTCGGCTTTTTCGACGGTCAGCTCGTCCGGCGCGATGTCGTCGGGAACGTTCACCCGCTGCTCGTCCCGCTCCAGGTAGGGGCCGTACCGGCCGACCCGCACCACGATGTCGCTGCCGGCCAGCGGGAACGAGCTGACGTCCCGCGCGTCGATGTCGCTGATGTCGCCGACCAGCGACTTCAGGCCCCTATCGTGGCCAGCACCCTCATGGCCAGCACCGTCGTCGTCGGCGCCGAAATAGAACCGGCGCAGCCACGGCACCCGTTCGGCCTCACCGCGGGCGATCTCGTCGAGGACGTCCTCCATCCGCGCGGTGAACTCGTAGTCGACCAGCTGGCCGAAATGCCGTTCCAGCAGCGTCACCACGGCGAAGGCGAGGAACGAGGGAACCAGCGCGGTGCCCTTCTTGAACACGTAGCCGCGGTCCAGGATGGTGCCGAGGATGGTCGCGTAGGTGGACGGCCGCCCGATCTCCCGGTCCTCGAGCTCCTTGACCAGCGACGCCTCGGTGTAACGGGCCGGCGGCCTGGTGGAGTGCTCGGCGGGGGCGAGGCGCAGCACGTCGAGCGGGTCGTTTTCGGCCAGCGGCGGCAGGCGGCGCTCCTGGTCGTCCCGGTCCGCAGTCTGGTCGTCGGTGCTCTCGACGTAGGCCTTGAGGAACCCGTAGAAGTTGATGACCTTGCCGGTCGCGCCGAACTCGGCGCGCTCACCCGCGGTCGAGGTGCCCGCCACCCGGACCGAGACCGACTCGCCGGTGGCGTCCTTCATCTGCGAGGCGACCGTGCGCTGCCAGATCAGCTCGTACAGGCGGCGCTCGTCGGAGGACAGGTGCTCCCGGGCGACCTGGGCGGGGGTGCGGAAGCTGTCCCCGGCCGGCCGGATGGCCTCGTGCGCCTCCTGCGCGTTCTTCACCTTGCTGGCGTAGGTCCGCGGGGCGTCCGGCACATAGCTGGCACCGTAGAGCTCCGCCGCCTGCTTGCGGGCCGCGGTGATCGCGGTCTGCGACAGCGTCACGGAGTCGGTGCGCATATAGGTGATGTAACCGTTCTCGTACAGCCGCTGCGCGACGGACATCGTGTGCTTGGCGGAGAACCCGAGCTTGCGCGAGGCCTCCTGCTGCAGCGTGGTGGTGCGGAACGGCGCGTACGGCGAGCGCCGGTAGGGCTTGCGCTCCACGCTGGTGACCGAGAAGCTCGCCTCGTTCAGCCGCTCGGCCAGGGCAGCCGCGGCGGCGGCGTCCAGGTGCAGGACATCCGCGCTGCTGGCGCGCAGTTCGCCGACGGAGGTGAAGTCGCGGCCCTGGGCGACCCGGCGGCCGTCCACGGTGACCAGGTTCGCGGTGAACGAGGTGGGCTCATCGAGGTCCGGCTTGCCGTGGTCCTTAGTCGCGAACTCGGCCTCGAGGTCGGAGTAGGCGGCCGCGCGGAACGCGATCCGCTCGCGTTCCCGGTCCACGACCAGCCGGGTGGCGACCGACTGCACCCGCCCGGCGGACAGCTTGGGCATGACCTTCTTCCACAGCACGGGTGAGACCTCGTACCCGTACAGCCGGTCAAGCACGCGGCGCGCCTGATAGGCGTCCACCTTGCCCTGGTTGAGCTCCTGCGGGTTGGCGATGGCGCGGGCGATCGCCTCCGGGGTGATCTCGTGGAAGACCATCCGGCTGGTCGGCACCTTGGGCTTGAGCTCCTCGAGCAGGTGCCAGGCGATGGCCTCGCCCTCGCGGTCCTCGTCCGTCGCGAGCAGGAGCTCGTCGGCGTCCTTGAGCAGGCTCTTGAGCTTGGAGACCTGCTGCCGCTTGTCACTGTGCACGACGAACAGCGGCTCGAAGTTGTGGTCTACGTTCACGCCGAGCCTGGCCCACGGCTCGCCCCGGTACTTCTCCGGGATCTCGGCCGCGCTGTCGGGCATGTCGCGGATGTGGCCGACGCTGGACTCGACCACGTAGCCCTGGCCGAGATAACCGGCGATGGTCCGGGCCTTGGACGGGGATTCGACGATGACCAGCTTGGTGCCATGGCCGTCAGTTGCCGCGGCCCTGCCCCCAGCAGCCCTGGTCCCGGCCTTCGCGCCGCCGCCCGCGGCCTTCGTGGCCTTTGAGGCGGTCGCTGCCGCCTTCGTCTTCGCCGTTGCTGTCCTTGCTGGCACTCTCTTCCCGTCCTCGCATCCGCGCCGTGACCGTCCTTACGGTACCCGTGGTCACACGCCGCCCTGCAGCTGAAACCATCGGCCCGGTTCGGTGTGTTCCCTCAGGTTCACCGGAATACTCCGCAGATTTTGCTACGGCAGGTTGAATCACCGGTGAACTTGAGCACAATAGGACCGATGGCCGAGTATGCCTACCTGGTCGTGTACCTGCCACGCGGTACGTCTCGCGACGCTCGCGACGCCGCGCGGCGGATCCTGACCGACCACGCCGAGTACGGAGACTGGGAACTGTCCAGGCTCTGGCTCAACGCCGACGGCAGCAGGAAGGCTACCCTCCGAAGGCGCATCATACGCCCAGTTCGCACATTCTGAGCGTTAGCGGCGGCTGTGTACTTCTTCTGAACCCCAGCCGTGGCGTAACTCTTCCCGCGACCTGGCGGCTGATCCGCTGCAACCCAGACTGTATATATACAGCATCGTCCGGGTGGTCACCGTGCTGGTTCCCGGCCGGATGCCGGGCGGGGAGGTGCGAGGCGCAGTTGACCGCCCCAGTTCAGGCGCTAACAGCGGTCGAGGAACCCGTCCAGGACGCGGACCCCGAAACGGAGGCCGTCGACGGGAACCCGCTCGTCGACGCCGTGAAACATGCCGGAAAAGTCCAGGTCTGGCGGTAGCCGCAACGGGGTGAAACCGAAGCAGCGCATGCCGAGCCGGCTGAACGACTTGGCGTCCGTGCCGGCCGACAGGCAGTAGGGGATCACCCGCGCAGCCGGATCCTCAGCGAGAAGAGCGCTGGTCATCGCGTCGTACAGGTCCCCGTCCGGGGTGGTTTCCATCGCGATGTCATGGTGGATGAACTCGCGGGTCACGCCCGGCCCGAGCACCCGGTCGAGTTCGTCGAAGAACTCCTGCTCGTACCCCGGAAGGAAACGGCCGTCTATCTCCGCGGTCGCGGCCTGCGGGACGACATTGACTTTGTAGCCAGCCCGGAGAACTGTCGGATTGACCGTATTCCTCAGCGTTGCGCCGATGACACGGGACACTGCGCCGATTTTACTGAGCGGCTGAGCAGGATCGTTCGGGATAAATTCAATGTCGAGTGCCACGCAGACACCTTCGAGGAAAGACTGGACAGAAGGGATGAGCCGGGTCGGCCACTCGTGCCGGCCCAGCCTGCCGATCGCCTCCGCCAGTTCGGTGACCGCGTTGTCCGGCTGCACCATCGAGCCGTGGCCGGCCGTGCCCCGCGCGGTCAGCCGCAGCCACGCGATGCCCTTCTCCGCCGTCTGCAGCAGGTAGAGCCGCTGGCTGCCGAGCGTCATGCTGAAGCCGCCGACCTCGCCGACCGCCTCGGTGACGCCCTCGAACAGCTCCGGGTGCTTGTCCACCAGGAAGCGGGCGCCCCAGGTGCCCCCCGCCTCCTCGTCGGCGGTGAACGGCAGCCCGATGTCGCGGGCCGGGGGCCGGTTTTCCCGCAGCCGCTGCCGCACCACGGCGAGCATCATCGCGTCCATGTCCTTCATGTCGATCGCGCCGCGGCCCCACACGCAGCCATCCGCGATCTCCCCGGAGAAGGGATCATGCCGCCAGTCCGGCGCGCTGGCCGGCACCACGTCCAGGTGACCGTGGACGAGCAGGGCCGGCCTGTCGCGGTCCCGGCCGCCGATCCGGGCCACCACGCTGGTGCGCTTGGGATGCGATTCCAGGACCACCGGCTCGAGCCCCACCTCGGCCAGCAGCCCGGCCACGTGTTCGGCGGCCAGCCGCTCGCCCGGACCCGAGTGGTCCCCCGGGTTCGACGTATCGATCCTGACCAGGTCACGGCAGATGTCCACGACCTCGTCCTGCGCGGTCACTTGGTTCACTGTCACCGTCCTATCGTCGCACCCGGGTCTTGGGCTCGCGGGCCCGTGTCGGCTGGCTAGGGATCGTGGGGAGATTCACTGGCCTCCGCACTCGCCTGAGGCCGTTCGGTTTGCTAAGGTAGGCCAGCCGATGCGTACCCCGCATCGCGCGTCCGGGTGGCGGAATAGGCAGACGCGCTAGCTTGAGGTGCTAGTGCCCGT
>JBKQQQ010000097.1:0-5069 GCA_052144275.1 Streptosporangiaceae bacterium | reverse complement strand
CCGCGGCGTTGGCGGTGCGGTACTTGGGGTGGGTGACGGTCCTGTAGTGCGCAACAGTCTTTATGTGAGCATACGGGACAGTGCGTACCTTGACTCCGGTGGAGGTGTAGTCGGCCGGATGACTGTTAGTCATCGAGGCGCCGCACGTCAGCCGGGCCGCCTGGATCTCGGCCTGGGAGGGTTGCGCCGAGCTGGCTGACGCGGGCACCGGGAGCGCTGCAGCAAGCAGGCAGGCGGTTACGGAGGTTACCGCCATAGCGGTGGCGCTAAGCAGGTGCTTGTTCATGGTAAATCCACCCCATCGGAAGCTTCGTCAGCGATCAGTTCTCACTCTGCTGTCTGTGACGCGGGCCGGACTCGGCGGGATGACGCCAAGCAACGAGTATCTCGCACCGCCGTTTCAGCACTGCCGCGACGATGCAGCAAGGGCTGCCACAAAAGCGATGGTGCGCTACCGGCTAGCGCCCAGCTTCCTTGATCCGAGCTGCCCAATAGGGGCAACTGGCCGCTGCGACCACCAGCGTACGGCCAGGTTCGTAGTCTCATTTCTAGTCTCATACATGTTCGTGTAGCTCGGTCCACCATGAGTCACCGCCGGGCACCGAGCAGGGCGAAAGACCAGAATGGCCAGCCGTGGACTGTCATCCTTAATCCTGAAAAGCGGAAGTTCGCCCTCGTAAACCCGTACATGACCACGGCTCCTAGGGTTCGGAGGGCTCGTCCCAATGAGCCGACCCACTGTCTTGCCGGGGTTCCACCCAATGCTCAGGCGGCTCGATTTTGGCGTCTATATCAGCATGAACCTTGAGAAGGTACAGCAGATTTGCGCCTGCTAGCAGCTCAAGCGGCTTATCCTTTGCAAAATCGAAGGACGCTTTGCCGAACCCCGACGTAGTGACAAGGATCCCCTTGGACGCTCCTTCATTATGCACTGTTCCAAAGAGATCGCGCACAGCGCTCACAGGAATGGTGTTCTTGTAGCGTTTAGCTTGAATGACTACTTTCCCGCCGAAGATAGGGCGGTTATCGAAGGCCACGCAGTCGATTCCCCCATCACGTGAGGGCTGTGTCATTCGAGTTTCCAGGCCCATCCTAGTGAAGAGATTAGTGGTCAATGATTCGAACTCGCCTGCGCTGAGTTCCATGAGGTTAGGACGCTGATCCAGCCCGGACAGTACATCAGCCTCCTCCACAAATCGCGGATCAACCATGTCAAACTCAAGGACAGGACGGACAGGTACTAGCTCCGCAGGATTCCTGGAAACGCTCGCGGAAAGATCGAGCAGGCAGGCGAGCGGATCCACGCGGCTGAAGTCGCGGTCCATGAAGGAGT
Source organism: Streptosporangiaceae bacterium (assembly GCA_052144275.1). Taxonomy (GTDB): domain Bacteria; phylum Actinomycetota; class Actinomycetes; order Streptosporangiales; family Streptosporangiaceae; genus Palsa-504. Next base: position 3,736 of record JBKQQQ010000097.1, on the reverse strand, counting down.
CACGTGTGGACATTAAGGTTACCAGGCAAGGGTAGACCTGCTTGCCGGTCGCGTCGTTCACCGTGTCAACGTGGCCGTTGAATGCGACTGTCTCGATGATCCCAGGCCGGTCCGCCCTGAAGATCTCGTGCAGCGTGCGGACAGTCACTGCAGCTATGACCCGCTTGTAAAGATCCTGCCGCGCCCTTAGAGGGCGCGCCCGTTCCGTTATCTTGTCCCCTGTCTTGACGTACTTGTATTCAGCAACAATCGGAACCCGATCGAAGGTAGGCAGCGAATATTGGACCACCAGCTGGCGGGACTCCGGAACATAAGCCAGGCGAAAAAGCTGGGGAAATCCTTCGGGGTAGTGACTGCGCTCCAGAACCATTGCGAAATACTGGATGACCGCATCAGGCTCTCCCGCCTCGAAGGAGGCCTTGAAGGCCTCGATCTCAGCGTGCTGGCGCTTTCACGAGAAGGGCAGTTCAGCAGAACATCGCTACGAACCCGGAATCTGTCAACCTGAACGAGGCACTATCGCGGGTGTCTTACTGAGCGGCGGCTTCCTTTTCTTGGGGGTTGTCATCGGGTGGGTTGATCCATGAGCCGGCCGGCAGCTTTGGCGGGGTGGGTGGCTTGCGGACGAAGCGCTCTGGGTGCGCGCGGTAAGCGTCAGTCAGCACCAGTGCCCGGTCGGCCCGCACGGCCGCGGCACGGCCGTGGTGAACGTCGGCGGCGGTATGCAGGCCGAGGCCGCCGTGGCGGTGCTCGTTGTTGTACCAGGGGAAGAAGTCCTGGCAGTGTGCTCGTGCTGCCTCGATCGAGTCGAAGCGGCGGGGGAAGTCCGGCCGGTACTTGAAGGTCTTGAACTGGCTTTCGGAGAACGGGTTGTCGTTGCTGACGTGCGGGCGGCTGTGGGACTGGGTGACGCCGAGGTCGGCCAGCAGCAGCGCGACCGGCTTGGACGTCATCGAGGAGCCGCGGTCGGCGTGGATGGTGAGCTGGCCGCGGGGGATGCCCTGCTTGGCTGCGGTCGCGGCGGTCAGCTTCTCTGCCAGGACGGCGGACTCGCGGGTGGCGACCATCCAGCCGACGGCGTACCGGCTGAAGATGTCCAGGATCACGTACAGGTGGTAGTAGGTCCATTTCGCCGGGCCGTGCAGCTTGGTGATGTCCCAGGAATAGACCTGGTTCGGCCCGGTCGCCGCCAGCTCGGGCTTGACGGCCGCCGGGTGAGCAGCCTGCGCCCGGCGTTCCCGGCTCTCGCCTGCCTCGCGCAGCACCCGGTAGAAGGTGGACACCGATCCCAGGTAGGTGCCCTCGTCCAGCAGGACCGCCCATGCCTCGGCCGGGGCGGTGTCCGCGAACCGCGCCGAGTGCAGCGTGTCCAGGATGGCGTGGCGCTCGGCCGCCGCCAGGGCGCGCGGCTGGCGGCGTTCCCGGTGCGGCACCGGCGCCGGCCGCGGCGGTGCCGGGTTGGCCCGGTGCCGCCGGTACCAGCTGGCCTGCGCCACGCCGGCCGCCTTGCACGCCGCGCGCGTGCCGATCATCGGTGACATGGCCGCGATCGCCTCGTCGGTCACAAGCTCGACCCGTCGGTGGTGTCCGCGCCCTCGGAGATCGTCTCCAAGAGCGCCTGCAGTTTTGACTGGACATCCACCACGAAGCGGGCCTTAGCCAGCTCCTGCTCCAGCTTGGCCTTCTCCTTCTGCAGCCGGGCGATCTGCGCATCCCGCGCATCAGCCGCCGGGCGGCCGCGCCGCCGCGCCGGGCCCGCCAGCGTGCCGGCGTCCCGGGCCCGCCGCCACTCGATCACGTGGCTGGAGTACAGCCCTTCCCGGCGCAAGATCGCGCCCTTCTCACCGGTCGCCGCCGCGTCATAGGCGGCCACCACATCCAGCTTGTACTGCGCGGTGAACGTCCGCCGGCGGGCCCGCTCGGGCACCTCCGGATCCGGGCGCTCTGGCCGCTCGCCGGTCACCCCTCCAGCATCGCCGGCCACCAGCGCACGGTCGAGCACGGTCACGGTCATCTCAGGGAAATCTCCATCCCCGCCCTCGGGGTAGTCAGTGGTTACTGAGGGGCGGGTGCCTTACGACAGCTTGGCAGAGAGGGGACTGGATCCGGATACGCCGCCTCCCAATGCCTGGCTAACCCGCTTCGCAGCGCAATTGGCCGCCATTGCCGAATAATCCTTAGAAATATTAACAAGGCAGGCTGGCCCGCTGCGCATACCGACCTTCTAAGCAAAGGGTCACCGGGCCAGTCCATGACGCCGCCATGCGGGCGGCCCCACATTGGGGTGCTGCCCGCGACGAGAAACCGGCAGATACTAGGACCTGGATCCGATACCCGAACCGTGGTTGAACCGGGCGGCCACCAGGACAGGAGAGCTGGCTCATGACTGACGATGCGTTTGTCAAAACCCTGGAACAGGAGACCGCTAAACAAGCAGCCATGCTCAACGGTGATCCTGGCCCCATGATCAATTACTGGGCCGACTCTGATGACATAACCCTCTTCGGCGGGTGGGGACCCATCGAGAAGGGGCACAAGCCCGTGACCGACACCATGCGCTGGGTCGGAAGCCGGTTCACCGGCGCTGATGCCGTGGACCTGGAGCACTTTGTCATCGCCTCCAGCGGAGACATGGCTTACACGGTCGGCTTCGAGCGGATGCATGTCAGCGTCGACGGCGGCCCGCGGCGTGACATGACTCTCCGGGTCACCCACATCTACCGCGCATTGACGGCGACTGGAAGCTCGTCCATCGGCACGCCGACTTCCCCCCTTCCGATCCGCGAAATACCTCCGCCGGATAAGTAGCCAGCACGCGCACAGTCCAGATCGCGGCTGACAGCAACGGTGACAGCAAGGCAGCGACCGGCGGCAGCGTAGAACTCTCGCACGATCCGGGCCAACTTGGGATATGTCCGGCCTGAAAAACGGACGGTCGGATCGATGCCGCGAGTGCAGCGACTGTTGCCAATCCCCAGACAATGCCTGACGTATGTACAACTCTGAAGTGTTGGCCCAGTGCACGCGCTCGCAACGGACGGCCCTGGACGATGCGCCCACTCCTACGGTTCAGAAGGTCACCCGTCAGCTTCATCATTAGCGCGTCCTGCTGGTAGCTGAGCCAACGCGCCGATGGCTGCATTGGCTTCTTCGCGCATCGCTGATGCCTCTGCACCTCGATTGAGCCGTGACAACTTGTCAGCAAGGTTATTCAGCGCCGTGGCCAGGTCGGAGAGAAACGCGGCGGGGCGGTCGCGGGCGAGCTGGCGGCGGATGGTGACGGCTTCCTCGCCCGCGGCCAGGACCTCCTCCCACCGCCCCAGCTCAGCTAGGCGGCCAGACTGGTTATTCAGCGCCGTGGCCAGGTCGGGAAGGAACACCGCGGGGCGGTCCTGGACAAGCTGGCGGTAAATGCCCACGGCCTGCTCGATCACGGCCAGGGCCTTCTCTCGTCGCCTCAGGTCGCCCAGGCGGTTGGACTGGTTATTCAGCGCCCCGGCCAGGTCGGGAAGGAACACTGCGGGGCGGTCCTGGGCGAGCTGGCGGCGGATAGTGACGGCTTCCTCACCCGCGGCCAGGGCCTCCTCCCACCGCCCCAGCTCAGCTAGGCGGCCGGACTGGTTATTCAGTGCCCCGGCCAGGTCGGGAAGGAACGCCGCAGGGCGGTCCTGGGCAAGCTGGCGGTCGACGCCCGCGGCCTCATCGGTCGCGGCGAGGGCCTCCTCGCGCCGCCCCA
>JBKQQQ010000096.1:0-17440 GCA_052144275.1 Streptosporangiaceae bacterium | reverse complement strand
GGACCGCCTGGCCCGTAGTAGTCGCCCCCCTGCGCCTGGGGATCGGTGGCGGCTCGCAGCACCGGCAGCGCGCCGCGCGCGGCAGGCTGGCCGGTGAACCGGGTGCCCAGCTCGAGCACCAGCGCCGAGACGCCGCCACCGCCGAGACGCGGCCCGCTGGACAGCAGCCCGGTGCGGCTATAGCCGGGGTGGGCGCCCACGCTGAGCGTGCCGGCGCCGACCGCGCGCAGCCGGCGGTCCAGCTCCACGGTGAACAGCGCGTTGGCCAGCTTGGACTGGCTGTAGGCCCGCCACCGGCCGTAGCCATGCTCGCTTTGCAGGTCATCCAGCCGGATGGAACCCAGCCGGTGGACCAGGCTGCTGACCGTCACCACCCGGCTGCCCGGGCGGCGGGACAAGGCCGGGAGCAGGCGCCCGGTGAGCGCGAAGTGCCCCAGGTGGTTAGTGCCGAACTGCAGCTCAAACCCCTGGGCGGTGGTCCGCCGGCGGGGCACGGCCATCACCCCGGCATTGTTGATGAGCAGATCCAGCCCTCCGGCGCGGTCCAGGAGCTGGCCGGCCAGGCGGGCGACCGAGTCCAGATCGGCCAGGTCCAGCTGGACGAGCTCGACGCTGGCGGCGGGCAGCTCCGCCACGATGGCGGTGCGGGCGGCCCGACCGCGGCCGGGGTCGCGGGCGGCCAGCAGCACGTGGGCACCGTGGCGGGCCAGTTCCAGCGCTTGATGGAAGCCGATGCCGCTGTTGGCGCCGGTCACCAAAGCGGTGCGGCCATCCTGCCCGGCCATATCGGCGGCCGCCCACCGGGTCAGCATGACGGTTCTCCGATCGCCTCGGCAAGCCCGGCCAATCCTTGCATTACAGCACCGGCAGGCCCGCCAGTACCAGCTGTATCCCGACCGGGCCCGGTGACAGCGGGACTTGACGATCCCTTCCGCCACCCCAGCAGGACGGCCACCTCCGCACTGCGCCCGCGGGTGCCTCACCCCGCCGCTGGCGCCCGCACCCCTGCGCCCGCCCGCCTCTGAGGTGTCACATTGTGCATAGGGCGAGGCGCGCACTGCCGCCGTTTAGGGCGGTTCTGGCGGAGCGACCTCCGGAGAACTGTTGCCGTGTATGACGGGATTTTCCGCGCGCACCGGTTTATTCTGGCTGTATCGGCGCTCGGTCCCGCCGGCCTCCCGGTCGGCGCGCTACCTCCGGGAAACCCGGCGCCGGAAAAGGGTGGGGATAGACATGGCGGGTAACCAGCTGCCGTCGGTTCAGTACATCGTTCAGCTCATGCTCGAGAATCGCTCGTTTGACCATATGCTGGGATTCCTGTATTCCGGCTCGGGGAATGTCTCCCCGGCAGGTCAGAAGTTCGAGGGCCTGACTGGCAGTGAGTCGAATACCGACGCGAGCGGCAATACGGTGACGGTTTATCGGATCGATCCCACGGCTGCGGGGGCCTATTTCATGCCGGGCGCTGATCCCGGTGAGGGATACGCGAACACCAACGCGCAGCTGTTCGGCAGCGGTAACCCGCCGAGCCCGCCGGTGGCGACCAATTCCGGTTTCGTCACTAACTATGCCGACGCCATCAGCTACGATCAGCGTTCGAAGCGAAGCGTGCAGACCGGCACGACCGCCTCGCAGATTATGGGGATGTTCACTCCGGCGGGGCTGCCGGTGCTCTCTGGCCTCGCCGCCGGCTTTGCGGTCTGCGACCACTGGTATAGCTCGGTGCCTACCGAGACCTTCCCGAACCGGGCCTTCGCCTGTGCTGCGACGAGCCAGGGGCATATGAATGACGGCGTGGCGTCCTACACCGTGCAGAGCATCTTCGGCCTCATGACCGCGCATAACCTGAGCTGGAAGATATACGGCTATAACGAGGAGTCGCTGACCCGCAAGAACTTCCCCGATACCACGAGTGCACCCGACTCCTGCTTCGGGAAGTTCACCGACTTCCAGGCCGACGCGGCCGCGGGCAAGCTGGCTCAGTACTCGTTCCTCGAGCCGAGCTGGGGATCGACGGGAAACAGCCAGCACCCCAACTACGACGTCTCGCTCGGTGAGCAGCTGATCCAGGATGTCTACAACGCCGTCCGCGGCGGTCCGGGCTGGGCTCAGACGCTGCTGTTCATCACCTATGACGAGCATGGCGGCCTGTACGATCATGTGCCGCCGCCGCTGGGTGCGACCCCGCCGGACAAGACACCCGGCGATTACGGTTTTGACTTCACCCGGTTCGGGGTCCGGGTCCCGGCGGTCCTGGTCTCGCCCTTGATCCCGGCCGGCACGGTGTTCCGGCCGACCGGGTCGACGCCGCTGGACCATACGTCGGTGCTCAAGACGATCGAGACCCGCTGGGGCCTTCCGCCGCTTACCGCCAGGGACGCCGCAGCGCCCGACGTGGGTGATGTACTCAGCCTGGCTACCCCCCGGACCGGTGATCTTCCCGAGGTGACCGCGCCGGTTTCCAGCGGCGCCAACCCGGCGGAGGCCGAGGTGTCGCATATCCAGATGGTTAACGCCCAGCTAACCTCACAGCTGCCCGTCCCGCTGGGCGAGCTGCATTCCGCGCCGCTGCTAGCCACTCAGCAGTCACCGGCGGACTACGACCACTACGTCGCCGCCCGCACGGCCACCTGGAAGGCAGCCAAAGCGCAGGGCCACGCTCCGCCCGGCTGAGGGGGCGGGCAGCAGGCCGCTCTGACGCCCCGCAGCGGGCAACAGCGCCGGCCCGTCCCGCAGGCTCCGGCAGCGCCGCGGAGAGAACGCTAATCCCCGGCACGGCGTCCGGGTACTCGGCTTCCCGACCGCCGTCCGTGTCGCCGCGCGCTACCGTCTTGACGCTGGCACGGTCGAGGAGGCGCTGCTGGACTTCGAGGCCAGAGGGTGGGTCCGCCACCTCAGCTCGCGGTTCCCGGTGACGACGCGCGCCGGGCCCTGCTCGCAACGAAGAAGCCACTCGCCCCGGCGGCCTCGTCCATGACTCGATCCGGACCGCCTTCCCAGAAGACGGGGAGCGGTGATGGTGTCCGACCCGAGGTCCTGACCGGCCCAGACCTGCTGGCAGTGGCTCAGGCCAAACTGGGCAGAGGACAGCATCCCGCGATGGGGCTGCCGGGCTGGCTGACCGGTCGCGGCGGTCGCGGACCAGATGCGGCCGTCCCGGCGGCGCGAGCCACAGGAGTAGGCCGGACTTCAGGAAGTCACCAGATCACCTGCGTAGCGATCCTGCACCCTCCACTATGTCAAGGTCAGCGCTGGGCTTGGAAGGGCTCGATGAGCTGGCCGACCATGAGCCGTAGGGGCGGCGCTGCCGGGTCGTCCTGCTCGACGGGGACCGGGCGGCCGTCCAGGCCGGTGCGGCCGACGCGGCTGGCGCGCGAGGGGAACCTCGCCCGGCCGGCCAGGACGTCCCAGATCGTCAGCACGACGCCGAGGTTCGCGTCCTGGATGTCCGTCGCGTGGTGCAGCCGGTGGTACGCGGGGCTAACCAGGACCCGGCCGAGCGGACCGAAGGTCCAGCGGAGGTTGGCGTGCTGCAGGGTGCCCACGCAGACGTAGGCGGTGATGAGCACCGGGTCGATCGGGCGCGCGGGCATCAGGATGACGACCGGGATGGACGCCAGCAAGAACCCGGTCGTGTGCATGAGAGGGTGCGCGCGGAACGAGGTCAGCACGCTGAGCTCCTCCTGGCTGTGATGCAGGGCGTGGAAGCGCCACAGCGCATCGAACCGGTGGTCGGCGTAGTGGGCCAGCCAGTTCGCGGCATCCATGGCCACGATCGTGAGCGGGACGAGTAGCCAGCCGGGCCAGTTCCGCGCCGACTGCAGCTCGATCCACTGAGCGTGCCCGCCGATCATCATGGCCGCCCCGACGCTGAGCAGCGTCATCAGCGGGATCACCACGATGGCGTGCAGGGTCAGGAAGCACGCGTCCTGGACGTGGCCGCGGGCCAGGACCGGACGGGGTTCGGCCGGCCAGATCCGCTCGCAGACCCCGGTGAGGACGACCAGCCCCACCAGGAGCGGTGCGGCCAGCTCCGCCCAGCCTGCCGAGAGCACGGGCTCGAGGCTGCCCTGCCTGAGCAGCCCGGTGACGGCAACCCACAGCAGGAAGGCCGTGACCGCGGCTAGGACGAACGAGGAAGGGCTCAGACGCCGCGCCAGGCGTGCTGGTACCTCGATCTGCCGAACGGCCACCCGGAGCTCCCTCCACTCGTCCCCTTGCCCAAGATCACGGAACGGCGGCGTAACTGGTTCACCAGCCAGGACACGTTGCGCGGGCCTCCCGGTTCACGCGATGCTGTGACCCGTGGCTGGGCTCGAGGTGGCGGTGCTGTTCGCGATGGCGCGGCTGGGCGGCGCTGCTGCGGTCCGCATCGCGCGCGGCCGACGCTAGCCGGGTCAGCGTCTGGTGTCCTTCGGCGTTGCGACTCATCGGGAACCTCGCTTCACATGTGCGGTCATCGTGTCTGGTTGCAGGCGGCGGACCTCGAGCAGCTCGAGTCCGAGAGTCTCGATCTGGGCCAGCACGCCGTGCAGCGCGGCCTGGTCCGCCACGGCGCCGCGCAGCAGCGTGTCCTGACCTTGTGTCTCGGCACGCAGGCCGGGGAACGCGCGCAGCATGATCGCGCCCAGGTGGCCGCGGACCCGGATCTTGTAGCTCGTCTCGAAGCTCGCTGGCGGCTTCCGGTCGCGCTGCTTGCCGGTCACCGGCTCGCCTCCCGGCCCGACGCGAGGGCCCGTGCGATGCTGGCCGGGGCGAAGATGCACAGGACGGCGAGCAGGATGGACAGGGCGAGCCCGGCCGGGAGCAGGCGGGGTCGCGCTGGTCATCGATTGCTCGGGGCGGGGATGGGTGATGGCGGGATTCATGTGGGCTCCAGTTCCTGGTCGTCTCCATGACCGAGAGCAAGGCTCGTGCCCGCGGGGGTGAGCAGACGTCACACGGCGGGGTGATTCGCGACCGGAAGCGGGCGTAGGGTAAGGGCGGGGCCGGTCAAGGAGGGCGCCGTGAGGCCTGCCACCTGGTCCGGGGCCGCCGATACTCCGGCAGCTCCCGTGGTGCGGGCCGGGGTCGTCTCCCGGCCCGGGCTTTTCGAGCTGCTCGGCGCGGCCGGGCGCGTGACCGAGGTGTCGGCGCCGCCGGGAAGCGGGAAGACGTTCCTGGTGCGCTCCTGGATCGGCGAGAGCGGCCTGGCGGAGCGGGCCGCCTGGGTGCCGCTGCAGGGCGAAGAACGCGACCCGCAGCGGTTCTGGCTGTCCGTGCTCGGCGCGCTGCGGGACACGGCCGCCGGGTCGAAGCTGGTCCGGCCCCTGACGGCGGCTCCCGATCTGGACGGCTGGGCGGTCGTCGAGCGGCTGCTGACCGATCTGGGCGGGCTCGAGGACCGGGTCTGGCTGGTGATCGACGACGTGCACGAGCTGCGTTCGGCCGAGGCGCTGCGCCAGCTGGAGCTGCTGCTCATGCGCGCGCCCGCCTGGCTGCGGTTCGTGCTGGCCACCCGCCATGATCTGCGGCTGGGCCTGCACCGGTTGCGGCTGGAAGGGGAGCTGACCGAGATCAGGGCGGCCGACCTGCGCTTCACCCTGGAGGAGGCGCGGGCTCTGTTCGAGGCGGCCGGGATAGCGCTGTCCGATCCCGCGCTCGGGTCGTTGTACGAGCGGACGGAGGGCTGGGCGGCGGGGTTGCGGCTGGCGGCGCTGTCGCTGGCCGGGCACCCGGATCCGGGCCGGTTCGCGGCCGAGTTCTCCGGCAGCGAGAGGACGGTGGCGGAGTACCTGCTGGCCGAGGTGCTCGACCGCCAGCCCGAGCCGGCCCGGCGGCTGCTGCTGCGGACTTCGGTGCTGGAACGGGTGAACGGCGAGCTGGCCGACCTGCTGACCGGCGGCTCGGACGGAGAGCGGCTCTTGCAGCAGCTCGAGCAGGCCAACACGTTCGTGGCCGCGCTGGATGCACGGCGGTCCTGGTTCCGCTACCACCAGCTGTTCGCCGACCTTCTGCAGCTGGAGCTGCGGGGCAGCGCGGCGGCCGAAGTGCCCGCGCTGCACGCGGCTGCCGCCGGGTGGTACGCGCAACACGGGTACCTGGTCGAGGCGGTTCGCCACGCCCAGGCGGCCGGGGACTGGGGCCTGGCCGCCCGCCTGCTGTCGGACCACTGGGTCGGCCTCGGGCTCAACGGGCTCGGCGCCACCGCGCACGAGCTCCTGGCCCGGTTCCCGGCCGGCGTGGTCGCGGCGGATGCGGAGCTGGCCGCGCAGATGGCCGGGGACGAGCTGACCCGGGGATCCCTGGAGGGTGCCGAACGGTACCTGGCTCTCGCCACCCGGGGACTGGAATCGGTGCCCGCCGACCGGCGTGAGCGCTCGCAGGTGGTACTCGCCGTCGTGCGCATGTGGTTGGCCCGGCAGCGCGGGGACCTCCCGGCCGTGGCCGAGCAGGCGCAGCGGCTGCTGGCTCCCGCCGGGGCCGCCGCCCCAGCGCGCCTCGGGCTGGGCGGGGACCTGCGGGCGCTGGCGTTGATCAACCTCGGCATCGCCGAGCTGTGGACCGGTCGCTTCGAGGAGGCCGACCGGCACCTCGAGGACGGCATCGCCCTAGCGCGCCAGCTCGGCCGGCCCTATCTGGAGGTCACTGGCCTGGCAAACTGGGCGCAGCTGGTGAGCTGGCGGTCGTTCCCGCTGGGGGCGCAGCGGAGCGTGCAGGCGATCGAGCTGGCCGGGCGGCATGGCTGGACGGAGGAGCCCGTCGCTGGCCTCGCCTACCTGGCGCTGGGTGTGGCCATGGTCGCCCAGGGACAGCTCGAGGAGGCGGAGCGGTCGCTCGAGCGTGCCGAGCGCACCGTCCGGGCCGAGGTCGAGCCCGCGGCCGGGATGAGGCTCCACTACGGTCGCGGGATGCTCGAGCTCGCGCGTGGCCGGTACACCGAGGCGCTGGCCGCCATCCGAACGGCCGAGCGGCTGGCCAAGTTGCTCGTCACGGAGCACACGCTGGCCAGGCGGGGGAAATCGCACCGGCTGCAGGCGCTCGTGCGGATGGGCGAAACGCAGCACGTCGAGCACGTCCTCGCCGAGATGGACGGGGCGGAGCGCGACAGCGGCGAGATGCGCATCGCCATGGCGGCGCTGCGGCTCGCCCAGGACGATCCGGAAACGGCGATCGTCGCGCTGGCGCCCGTCATCGACGGCTCCGTTCCGTTGACGAACGCCCACCTCTGGGTGGTTCAGGCTTTCCTGCTCGACGCGACCGCCCGCGACACCCTCGGCGACGCGGGCGCCGCCAGGCGGGCCCTCGAGCGCGCCCTCGATGCGGCCAAGCCGGAAGGCCTGCTATACCCGTTCCTGGCTGATCCCGCACCGGAACTGCTCGAGCGCCACCGCCGGCACGGCACCGCGCACGCCGCCCTGATCGCTGAGATCCTGAACGTGCTAGCCGGCCGGAAGCCCGTCCAGCGGCCAGGTGAACCTCAGCACTTGCGTGAGCCGCTCAGCCACGCCGAGACCCGCGTGCTGCGCTATCTGCCGACCAAGCTATCCGCGCCGGAGATCGCCGACCAGCTCTACCTGTCGGTGAACACGGTCAAGACCCACATGCGCCACCTGTACGACAAGCTCGGCGTGCACCGGCGCCACGAGGCCGTGGAGCAGGCACGCGCCCTCGGCCTGCTGGCACCCTCGCCGCGAAGGCCCTGATCAGGAAGAGCCTCCCTCGCGTTCTTCGCGCGGGTGACCGGCGCGAATCACCCGGCCGTGTGACGCCGGCTCACCCTGCCTGACGTGAGGCTTGGTGCCGTCTGGAAGTCATTGGCCGCCGCCGTGCCGGCCGGCGGCCCCACCCCGGAAGGAATGACATGACCACCACCCAGCCCGCAGCACAGCAGATCACGCCAGCCCGTCCCAGCCACAGCCGACAGACGGCCACACCGGTGATCGCGTTTCTCGGCACCGGGCGGATGGGCGGCCCGATGGCCGCCAACCTGGCCCGCGCCGGTTTCCGCGTGCGGGCGTGGGACCGCACCGCCAGCCACGCCGCCGCCCTCATCAAGGACGGCGCGACCGCGGCGGCCAGCCCGGCCGAAGCCGTCAAGGGCGCCCAGATTCTCATCACCATGCTGGCCGACGGGCCCGCCACCGAGCAGGCATTGCGCGGGCCGGACGGGGAACTGGACATCGCCCCCGGCCTGATCTGGGTGCAGATGGCCACTGTTGGGATGGAATGGACCGAACGGTTCGTCAACACCGCCACCCGGTACCAGGTGAGCTTCTTCGATGCCCCGGTCTCCGGCAGCCAGGGACCCGCCCAGGCCGGGGAGCTGACCATCCTGGCCAGCGGCCCCTCCTGGCTGCGGGAAGCCGTTGCCCCGGTGTTCGCCGTACTCGGCCGGGCCACCACCTGGCTGGGACCGGCCGGCAACGGCACCCGAGCCAAGCTGGTACTCAACAACTGGCTCGCCGACCTCGCCGAAACCACAGCGGAAACCCTCGCCTTCGCCCGCCAGCTCGACCTGGACCCCGCCCTGATCGTGGACCTGCTGGAGTCGACGCCGCTCGGATCGCCCTACGCGGCGCAAAAGGCCCGCACCATGCTGGCCGGCGACTTCACCCCCGCGTTCGCGCTCAAGCACGCGCTCAAAGACGCCGACCTCGCCGCACAGGCCGCACAGGCCAGCGGCACCGAGCTCACCCTCACCAGCGCGCTGCTGCCGCGCTGGCGGCGTGCCGCCGCCAGCGGGCACGCCGACGACGACCTAGCGGTCATCTACACCACACCCTGACCCGACCGAACACACAAAAGACACCGTGGGATGTGGCCGCCGATGCCGCCCGCCTGGTCGGTATCTTCCGACGAACCTGTCCCGGCTAGAGATCGCCCGCGACCTGTCCGTCTCGCCGAACACCGTCAGCACGCACATCCGCAGCATCTACGCCAAGCCCGGTGTCCGGGACCGCTCCTCGGCGGTGCAGCGCGCGCGGGAGCTGCGGCTGCTAGCGGCCGGCCGCACGCGTTAGCCCGGCCAGCCGGGTCTGGATGTCGGCCGTGACGGAGTCGGGTGGCTGGTCGGCGTCGACCGCGACCAGGATGCCCCGTTCGGTGTAGTAGGGGACGAGCGGGCCCGTCGTCTCGGCGAACACCTGGAGCCGGTGCCGGATCACGTCGGCGGTGTCGTCGGAGCGCCCGCCCTGGCTGGCGCGGTCCAGCAGCCGCTGCGTCAGCACCGCCTCCGGCGCGTGCAGGTAGACCGCCGCGTGCACCGTCACGCCGAGCCGGGCCGCGAGTTCGGCCGCGGCGATGGCCTGCGGGAGGGTCCGCGGGAAGCCGTCCAGGATGTACCCGCCGCGGGCGGCCGCCTCGGTGACCACCGGGGTCAGCACGTCGAGCACGATCTGGTCGGGGACGAGATCGCCGCGGTCCTGGTAGGCCGCGATCTCGCGGCCAAGCCGGTCCCCGGCGCGGGCTTCGGCCCGGAGCAGGTCACCGGCGGCGATGTGCCGCACGCCGGACCAGGCCGCCAGCCGCTCGCCCTGCGTGCCCTTGCCGGCGCCCGGCGGAGCGAGCAGCAGCAGCCTCACGGCGCCGCGGCCGAAGGCCCAGGCAAATTCGGCGCTGTCAGGTCGGCCGGGATGACGATATCCCGCTTCTGGATCTTGCCGGTCGCGCCCTTGGGCAGCGAGTCCATGATCCACACGTGCCGCGGGTACTTGTACGCCGCGACCTGGCCCTTGACGTAGTCGCGCAGCTCCTCGGCGGTGGCGGTGGCCCCCGGCTTGAGGGCCACCGCGGCGCCGACCTCCTCGCCCAGGGCCGGATGCGGCAGGCCGATCACGGCGGCCTCGGCGACCGCCGGATGCTCGTAGAGCACCTCCTCGATCTCCCGCGGGTAGATGTTGTAGCCGCCCCGGATGATCAGGTCCTTCTTCCTGTCCACGATGTAGAAGTAGCCGTCGGAGTCCACCCGGGCCAGGTCACCGGTGTGGAACCAGCCCCCACCCACCTCCCCTGCCCCCTTCATGGCCTCGGCGGTGGCCTCGGGACGCTGCCAGTAGCCCTTCATCACGTTCGGCCCGCGGATCACGATCTCCCCCACCTCGCCCTCCGGGACCTCGTGGTCTTCCTTGTCCACCACGCGCATCTGGACGTCCCGGATGGGCGTGCCGATCGAGCCGGGCTTGCGCTCCCGGCCGGGGAGGTTGAACGAGGCGACCGGCGAGGTCTCCGACAGGCCGTATCCCTCAAGCACCGGGACGCCGAACGCCTCCTCGAAGCCGCGCAGCACCTCGACCGGCAGGGCCGCGCCGCCGGAGATGCACAACCGCAGCGAGGAGGTGTCGTAGTCCGCGCGGTCGGGCTGGTGTATCAGCGCCACGTACATGGTCGGCACGCCTTCGAAGACGGTGACCCGGTGGCCGGCGATGATCCGCAGGGCGTGCTCGGCGTCGAACCGCGGCAGCAGGGTCAGGCACGCCCCGGCCGCCACCGCGACGTTGAGCGCGACCGTCTGCCCGAACACGTGGAACAGCGGAAGCCCGCCGAATATCACGTCGTCGGGGCCGGCCCGGACGATGTCGGTGCGCGTCACCTCGGTGTTGCTGATGAGGTTGCCGTGAGTGAGCTCGGCGCCCTTCGGGTGGCCGGTCGTGCCTGAGGTGTAGAGGATCACCGCAGTGTCGTCGTCGCCGGCGTCCGCGACCTGGTAGTCCGGGGCGGCAGAGGCCAGCAGATCAGGGAAGCTGGCCCCGTCCACCACGATGGGTTCCGCCTCGGCCTGCTCCGCGCCGGCGCGTGCCTGGTCCGCGAACGCATGCCAGGCGAAGATCAGCCCGGCTCCGGAATCGCCGAGGTAGTAGGCGACCTCCCGCGCCTTGAGCAGCGGGTTCATCGGGACGACCACGCCGCCGGCCCGGAGCACGCCGTAGTACACCACGGGGACCTCGGCGACGTTGGGCATCATGATGCCGACCCGGTCGCCGGGTTTGAGGCCGCGCTCGTGCAGCAGCCCAGCCACCCGGGCGCTCGCCTCGTCCAGGGCCCGGTAGGTCATCGCCGCGTTGTCCACCCGCACGGCCACCCGTCCGGCGTGGGTCCGGGTGGTGTCCGTCAGGTTCTTGGCCAGGTTCGTCACGCTGCTCATTGTCCGGCCGCAGGCCCAGGCGGTCGTCGGTCCCCGGTATCAAGCCTGCCCCCGGGCGTTGGTACGCCGGCACAACCATTGTGCCGGCCGGCCGAGGAAGTGGCCCATCCTCGTGTTGCCAGCACGTTATCGCTGGGTTCGCCGCGGCCTAGCGTCGTGGATCACACCGCGAAAGGGGGCGGGATGGACACCATCCGGCGCTACTCCATGCTCATCGGCGGGGACTGGGTCGACGCGGACGAGCGGTTCGAGATCCGCAGCCCGGCCACCGAGGAGCTGGTGGCCAGCGTGGCCAAGGGCGGCCGCGAGCACGCCGACCGGGCGGTCGCGGCGGCCAAGGCCGCGCACGCCGATGGCCGGTGGTGCCGGAAGCCGCCGCCGCAGCGGGCTGCCGTGCTCGGCGCGATAGCAGATCGGCTCAGCGAGCGGGTCGACGACCTCGCCGTCCTCGAGGCGCTGGAGAACGGCGCGCCGGTCCGCCAGGCCGGGGCTTTCCAGATCGGCTTCTCCATCGCCCACCTGCGCTACTTCGCCGACCTGGCCCGCACCTATGCCTTCGAGCGGCCAGGCCCGCTGCTGAGGGTGCCCACGCTGGCCAGCGGCATCGTCCGTCGCGAGCCGGTCGGCGTATGCGCGGCCATCGTGCCCTGGAACTTCCCGCTGCTGCTGGCCATGTGGAAGATCGGCCCGGCGCTGGCCGCGGGCAACACCATCGTGGTCAAGCCCGACGAGCACACCCCGCTGACGCTGCTGGAGTTCGCCAGGATCGCGCAGGAGTGCGGGCTGCCGCCCGGCGTCCTGAACGTCGTGCCCGGCGAGGGTACCGTCGTCGGAGCCCGGCTGGCCAGCCACCCGGACGTGCGGAAGATCGCCTTCACCGGTTCGACGGCCGTCGGGCGGGAGATCATGCGGATGGCCGCGGGCAACGTCAAACGGCTCACGCTGGAGCTCGGCGGCAAGGGGCCGAATATCGTCCTGGACGACGCCGACCTGGACCTGGCCGCGGACGGCACGCTGTTCGGCTGCCTGATGAACCAGGGCCAGGCGTGTGAGTCGGGCACCCGGATCATCGTGGCCGCCAGCGTGCACGACAAGTTCGTCGAGCGGCTGATCGAGCGGACGAGGACGATCTCAATCGGGGACCCGCTCGACCCGGCCACCGATTTCGGCCCGGTCATCTCGGCCGAGGCCCGCGACCGGATCCTGCGCTACATCGCCTCCGGCCAGGCCGAAGGCGCCACGCTGGCCTATGGAGGGGGCAGGCCAGCCGGCCCGCGGTTCGAGCGCGGTTTCTGGGTCGAGCCGACGATCTTCACCGATGTCCGCAACGACATGACGATCGCGCGCGAGGAGATCTTCGGCCCGGTCCTCGCGGTGATCCGGGCCGAGAGCACCGACCAGGCGATCCGGATCGCCAACGACACCGAGTACGGGCTGTCGGCCGGGGTCTGGAGCACGGACAACCAGCGGGCCCTGGAGGTGGCCGGCCAGCTCGAGGCCGGCACGGTCTGGGTCAACGACTGGCACATGGTCAGCGCCGCCTACCCGTTCGGCGGATACAAGCAGAGCGGGCTTGGCCGCGAGCTCGGGCCGCACGCCCTCGATGAGTACACCGAGGAGAAATTCGTCCACGTCGACCTGTCCGGCCGGCTGGATCGCCGGGCCTACCCGCTGCTGCTCAGCACTCCCCCGGCCTGAGCCATGGAATTCGACGTCGTGATCGAGATCCCACGGGGCAGCCGGAACAAGTACGAGGTCGACCACGACAGTGGCCTGATCCGCCTGGACCGGACGCTGTTCACCGCGACCCAGTACCCGGCCGACTACGGCTTCGTGCCCGATACTCTCGGCGAGGACGGTGATCCGCTCGACGCTCTGGTGCTCGTGCTGGAACCGACGTTCCCCGGCTGCCTGATCCGCAGCCGCCCGATCGGCATGTTCCGGATGACCGACGAGAAGGGCGGCGACGACAAGATCTTGTGCGTGCCCGCGGGCGACCCCCGCCAGGAGCACCTGCGCGACCTGCACCACCTGCCCGAATTCGACCGGCTGGAGATCGAGCACTTCTTCTTGATCTACAAGCAGCTGGAACCGGGCAAGAGCGTCGAGGGGGCGTCCTGGGCCGACCGCACGGCCGCCGAGGCCGAGGTCGAAGCGTCCCGGCGCCGCCTGCGGGACACGCCGGAGCCAGAGTCAGGCTTACGCGGAAGCGAAACCGCCGCCCGTTCGGGAAAATGAACCTCATTGACATCCTCCCCCGCCTGAAGGCGGAGGATTCCACCTACTACGCCGATGGGAGCAGCAGGTGAGGTTCGCGGCTCACCGGCCGGGCTGCCCCGTCGCCTCCCCGCGCAGTCACGGCGTGCCCCGCCGCGATGTTGATGGCCGCGTTCACGTCCGCGTGGCAGGCGAAACCGCAGGCAGTGCACCGGAAGACGGCTTGGCTCTCACGCGAGTCCCGGTCCACCTGCCCGCACGCCGAGCACCGCTGGCTCGTGTAATGCGGATCTGACCTTCTCCACCCGGCCCGGCGCCTTCTCCTCCAGCCGGCGCACCAGCAGGCCCCAGCCGGACCGCAGGATCCCCCGGTTCAGCCCGGCCTTCTGCCGGACGTTCCGGCCCGGGTCCGCCTGCTGGGCGGGGGTGGGGTGCAGCCGGTACCTAGACATGCGAACACACTATCGGACACCGCCGACATTTCCCGGGGGGTGAAGCGGCGTTTCCCCGGCCTGAAGGCCGGGGTCTCCATGCCGCGATTCCGATGACCGGGGCGCGGCGGGTCTGGCCAGCGAGATATCCCAGGCGGTACCGTTTCGCGGGTGGCACGCTACGACGATGACCTGCGCTTCGCGCATGTCCTCGCAGATAACGCCGATGACATCACCACGCGGCGGTTCCGGGCGCTGGACCTGCGGGTCGACACCAAGCCCGACCTTACCCCGGTGTCCGACGCCGACCGGGCGGCCGAGGAGTCGCTGCGTAACGTGCTGCGCCGGTCACGCCCGCGCGACGCGGTGCTCGGCGAGGAACTCGGCCGGTCTGGTTCGGGGCCGCGGTGCTGGGTCATCGACCCGATCGACGGGACGAAGAATTACGTGCGCGGCGTCCCGGTCTGGGCCACGCTGATCGGGCTGATGGACGGCCCGGACGTCGTGGTCGGGGTGGTGTCCGCGCCCGCCCTGGGACGCCGCTGGTGGGGCGCCATCGGCGGCGGCGCCTGGACCGGGCGAAGCCTGACCAAGGCGTCGCCGTGCCGGGTGTCCGGGGTGACCAAGCTGGGCGACGCGTCGATGTCCTACTCCGGGCTCGGCGGCTGGTCCGAACGCGGGCTGCTCGACAACTTCCTCGGCCTGACCCGGTCGGTGTGGAGAACCCGGGCGTACGGGGACTTCTGGTCCCACATGCTGGTCGCGGAGGGCGCCTGCGATATATCCGCCGAACCCGAAGTGACGCTGTGGGACCTGGCCGCACTCCAGGTCATCGTCACCGAGGCCGGCGGCCAGTTCACCTCGCTGGAGGGCGAGGCCACGCCGGACGGCGGCAGCGTGGTGTGCACCAACGGTCACCTGCACGACGAGGTACTAGCCCAGCTGCGAAATTCTCACGGCTGAATAACTCGCGCGGCCGAATAATCAAGGGCTTGCCCTCCGGGGTGAATTAACCGATGCTGGTTGGACGTCACAAATGCACAAGCTCCGGAGCCAGGGGGTGTTACTCGTGAAGGTGCGAGACGGCATGTCCCATCTAGTCCTTACCATCGGGCCAGCACACACGCTACGACAGGCCGCCCGCATGATGTCGGCACGCCGCATCGGCGCCGCCGTCGTGATCGACTCGGAGCACGCGGGCATCGGCATCCTGACCGAACGTGACATCCTCGACTCGGTAGCCGCGGGCGAGGACCCGGACGCCGAACTCGCCGCGCAGCACCGCACCGAAGAACTCACCTACGCCTCGCCCGAATGGACCCTGGAAGAAGCCGCCGAGGCGATGATCCGGGGCGGGTTCCGGCACCTGGTCGTGGTCGAAGGCCACGATGTGGCCGGCTTGCTCTCGATGCGGGACATCGTCCGCTGCTGGACGTCCGTCGAGTCGGTCAAGCCAGCCCATCCGCAGGCCGTCGTCACCTCGGCCTGAGGGCACTAGGGGAGCGCCAAGGTCAGCTTTCGGCTCGGGCGGGTGCAGGCCTGGTTCAGGCGGGGTGCAGGCTTGAGTCGTGGGTGACGAGCGGGCCGAGACGTACCTGCGGCTGCTGGCCGAGCGCGAGTTCCGGCGGGTGATCCGCCCGCCGGCTGACCGGGCCGGTCCGCCTTCCGGCTGCGGCTGGTCCCGCCGCTCGCCGTCCCGCAGGACACGATCGAGGTGGTGGTAACCGGAGCCTCGGCCCGGATTCGCGCGGTCGTGCCGATCCGCGGCGCCGCCCGGAATGCCGGACACTTAAGTCATGAACCGCGAGGGCGGAGAGACCTTCCTGCGGCTGCTGGCCGAGGCCGAGATGCGCGACCAGCTGGCGCCGTCCCCGCCGCCCTGGACGGGCAGCCCGGGCGCGGGCCGGGTCAAGGTGAAGGTGGTGGGACAGGCCCTGACCGCCGTCAGAGCGCTCGACACCGACACCGTGGAGGACATCCTGGCCGATTTCGACCTGGCCGTGAGCGTCCGGCGACTCCACGACAAGGCCGGTCAGGGACCAGCTGGAACCGGGCTGCACGGCACGACGCCCAGGACGATGCGCGCCGCGTCGGCGGCCCGCCTGGCCGCCCAGATCCAGTTCGGCCGCGCCGGACCGGCGGCCCGGCTGGCGCTTAGCCGGCCGCCGGGGAGCACCGGATCACCCGGACCGGCGGACCCCGAGGACCCGCCGCCGGCCGATCACGACCCGGATCAGGGTACGCCCGACCGGTTCGTCCCGCTCGGGGTGACCGTCCCGCTGCACCACGACGGCATCAGCGGCGACCTGCATCTCATGTCGTACGCGCATACCGGCTCGGGCGCCCGGTTCATCGCGTTGTGGGGGAAACCCACCCTGTCCCCGCAGCACGAGCTGGGCCTGCAGAACCCCGAGTTGTTTCCGATCGGCCGGCTCACCGTCACCGACGACCGGGGTTCGGCGTACGAACTGGACTACACGCACGGCGGCGGCTCCGAATGGATCAGCGAGATCAGCCTGCACCCCGCCCCGCCGGATGACATCCGCTGGCTCGAGGTCGCCGCGCCGCCCAGCCCGGCGGTGCGCGTCGACCTGACGCCGCCGGGTGGCGGTGAGCCTGAGGTCAGCGAGGCGGCGCTCAGCCCCGGCGAGCAGCTGCTGATCATGCTCGCGGAACAGCTGCTCACGGTGGCGGCGCAGTTCCCGCTCGCCCCCCGGCCCGGCCTGCCCGAGATCTCGCCGAGACCGGTGCAGGCCATGGGCGCCGGGCTCGGCGACATCATCGCCGGGCTCGAGGCCGTCGACGTCCTGTCGCCGCTCAGCCCGGTCCCCGCCCGGCTGGCGGCGCTGTGCGCCAGCCTGCGCATCGGCGGGCACGGCATCGCCGCGGCGCCAGCGGATGACCTGCCGGAACCCTGGCTCAGCCTGCTGGCTTACTATCAGCGCAGGAAACCGGACACGGCACAGGTGCGCGACGGCTACGCGGCGGTGACGGCGGCCCTGCCCGAACTGGACGGCATCAGGCTCGCCCTGGTCGGCCTGCACAACACCCAGGGCGCCACGGTGCTGCACGTGCTGGCCCGGGGCGTGACGAGGGAAGGCCGGCTCGGACCGTTCAGCGTCGACCTGGACTTCCCGCTGTCGTTCTGGCTTCGCGACAACGGCGGCCGGTGGCACGCGGCCCACCCGGTCGGCTGGAACCCGAGGGAGCCCGAGCACGCGATCGGGCTGCTGCTCGTACCGCCGCTACCCCGGTCCACGACCTGGGTCGACGTGCTGGCCGGCGGCCGGTCGGCCGAGGTCCGCACCAGGCTGCCGCTCCGCTGGGGGTTTCCGTCATGATTGTCCCGAACGATCCCTGGTTCGACTGCCTGCCCAGCTGCGAGGCTCACGTGCCGTGCGGCCAGAGTCGGCACATCGTCCGCTGGGAGGCCGGGACGCTCCGGCTGGCGAGCCATCCCGACCCCGAGGCCGAGCTCGTGCTCGCCGCTCTCGGCGGGGAGAAGGCCAGGTGCGTCGAGCTGGCCGAGACCTGGGGCCGGCATGCCGAGGACCTGTCCGTGCTGGCCATCGGCCCGCGCGGCCCGGCCGACGAGATCGCGGTCAGCTGGGACGACGTCGACGCGGCCGCCCAGGCCGGCCAGCGCGGCGGCCGGATCGGCTACCGGCCC
>JBKQQQ010000095.1:0-5746 GCA_052144275.1 Streptosporangiaceae bacterium | reverse complement strand
AGCGCCACCGAGCACCTGGTCGCCGCGCTGCGCTGCCTGTACCGGCACGCCGAAGACGACGGGCTCATCACCGCGCAGGAGAACCCGGCGCGGAAGGTGGACAAGCCGCGCCGCCTGCCGTCGACCCGCCGGGCGGTCACCGATGACCGGCTGGCGGAGATCTGCCAGGCCGCCGCAGACGGCGGCGATGACCCGGAGCTGGACACCCTGCTGCTGCGGCTGCACACTGAGACGGCCTGCCGCCGCGGCGGGGCGCTCGCACTGCGGCCCGATGACCTGGACCCCGAGCAGTGCCTGATCCGGCTCCGGGAGAAGGGGGAGACGGTCCGCTGGCAACCGGTCTCGTCCACCTTGATGGCCCGCCTGGCCGAGCACGCCCGGGAGCGGCACGCCCCGCCGGGCGGGCAGCTGCTGCGCTACCGGGACGGGCGGCCGATCACCTCCCGCCGCTATGACGGCCTGTGGACCCGCATCGGCCGCGTCCTGCCGTGGGTTCGCACCCAGCAGATCAGCATGCACTGGATACGGCACATTCTCTCTGCTTAATGACCGTGTCGCGATTAGCTCCGGAGCCCTTTGCGAGCTGTGATTTCCGGCTGCGGCGGGCCGTGTCGTGTTTCTATCGTTCCGGTTCGTGATCCTGAGCTTCTTCTCGTCCCGGGGCTGGGAGTCCTGGGACGTCGCGAACCGGCCGCTGATCCCTGAGCGGATGCCGGTGCTCGTCGATGACGACCTGCTGTTCGAGGACGGGCCGGGGGCTCCCCGTCCGGCCGTCGCCGTGAACCGGTGGCTGCGGGAGCTGCCCGCCAGCGGCTGCCCGGCGCCTGGCTCGTGGGAGAGCTACGCTCGGGTGGTCAAGGCCTGGTCGGAGTTCCTGGCCCTGCACGGGGTGAGCCTGTTCGGCTCTCGCGAGCGGCTGAAGGCCGCGCTCGGCAAGTACGCCGAGTACCGGGCGGCCGGGCCGCCGGAGAGGCGGTTCGCGGCGACGACGTGGGGCCGTCACATGAGCGTCCTGTCGCTGTTCTACCGGTGGGCGATGGATGAGGGCTATGCGCAGGCTGAGCCGTTCACTTACCGGATGGCGCGGGCGCTGTTCGCCGGGACGGGCCGGACGGCCCGGGTGAACCTGGCGGTCCGGCGGACTCCGAAGCCCCATGTGACGATCAAGTACCTTGAGCCCGACTTCACCAGCCTTTTCCTGAACGGGCTGCGGGGCCTGGCACCGGACGGCGGCCCGGACCCGCACTACCGGGGGCGCGAGCTGGCCCGCAACGCCGCGATCGGGGAGCTGGCGCTGGCGACCGGGATGCGGGCGCAGGAGTTCAGCTCCCTGCTGTCCTGGGAGATCCCCCCGCTGCCGCCGGCACCGACCAAGGTGCCGATCCCGTTCCCGGTCCCGGCCGCCGTCGCCAAGGGCCGCAAGTTCCGCATCACCTGGATCTCCTACGAGGCCCTGGCGGCCGTGCACCACTACCTGGAGGTCGACCGGCCCGCAACCACCAGCGGCACGGCCTGGCGGCCGCCGCGCAACTGGGGCGAGCCGCTGCTGGTGACGGACCCGGACGCGCGGGGCGGGCGGGTCAACGGGGTCCGCCGCCGGTGGGAGACCCTCACCCCCGCCGAGCGCCGCCGGCTGGTCGCCCCCGGCGGCGGGACGTGCATCCTGGCAGCGAAGGCCGGGGGAGGCCCGTTCACCGCCTGGGCATCGCTGTTCGAGCGCACCGCAGACCGGATCCGGGCCCGCTACGAGCCCAGGTTCCCGCACGTTTTCCCGCACCGGCTGAGGCACAGCTTCTCAATGCGCACACTGGAGTACCTGGTCAGCGGTCACTACCGGCAGGCCGCCGAGCTCGCGAAGGCCACTGATGACGGCACTGGCCCGGACCCGGCGCTGATGCTCTACCTGACCAAGGCCGACCCGCTGCTCGTCCTGCGCGACCTCCTAGGCCACTCCACGGTGCTGACCACGGAAAAGTACCTGAGAAAACTGGACACAACGCGCATCTACCGGGATGCCTACGAGCACTCCGGCCTCGGAGACGGGCAGGCCGCCGACACCGAGGCGCAGCGTGAGGCCGACGCCGAGTTCGCCGGCGACCCGGACGGGAGCGAAGGCTGATGCCCGCGTCCGTCCGGGACGACCCGCCGGGCGTCTGGTGCATGTTCAGCGACGGCAGCACCGCCCAGTTCGACCTGGGCGGGCTGCCCTGCCCCATGCTCGTCTTGGACCTGCTGGCGGGCCTGGCCGAACTCGTCCACCCGCATGGCAGCATCGACGCCGCGGGAACGGTCACCCAGTACGTTCAGGCGTTCCGCCAGATGGCGCGGAGGCTTTCGGCGTCCGGGTTCACCGGGCGGGCCGCCGACCTGCGCAGGCCGCACCTGATTGAGTACTGGCTGGGCACATCGGGGCCGCAGGAGGCATGCACCCGGCGGGCCCTGGCTGCCTTCGCCCGTAATGGCGGCGCTGTTGACCCCGGGGTGGCCGAGCTGGCGGCGGGCCGGAACTTCAACCCGCTGTCCTTCCGCAGGCCGCTGCCGCCTTATCGTGAGGCCGAGTGGGAGCGCCTGGCCGCTGCCTGCGCCGAGGCCGCCGGGACCGCGTTCGCCGCCCACAAGGAAGCGCTGGCCGCTGCCGCCCGGGGAGCCCACCCGGGTGAGGGCGGCTGGTCGCGGGAGAACCTTGCCTGGCTGCTAGCCCGGACCGGCCCCGCCGGGGCTGCCCGCTTCGGGGAGCTGGCCGGCTGCTCCCATCATGCGGTCCTCAAGCAGGGCGGCTTCCACGAGGTGAGCGCGGACCTGTTCCCGCCGCAGGACGTGGTGATCTCCTACCGGCTGCTGTTCGGCGTCTACTCCGGCATCGTCCCCGACGGCATCGAGGACCTGGCCACCGGCGACATCGACTGGGCCGGGGATGCCTCGGTCCTGCTGTCCTACGTCAAGCGCCGCACCGCCGCGGAGAGCCTGAACTTGCCCCGCCGGGCGGTCCGGCTGCTGGAGCAGTGGCTGGCGCACTCGGCACTGCTGCGCAGCCTGGCCGGCCCGGGCGACCGCGAGCGGCTATGGCTGGGCACTTTCCGGCCCGGCGGCAGCTCGCTGATCACGCGGATCGACCCCAGCGCGATCCAGCGCTGGGCACAGCGCCACAACGTGACCAGCGACGCCGGCGGCCTGCTGAAGATCCACCGGGCCCGGATCCGGACCACGCACCTGTCCCTGCGCGACAAGAGCGCCTGGGCAGGCCGGGGACGGGCGACGATCGACCCCAACCACAGCCCGCAGGTCGAGGGAGACCACTACCTGACCGCGGCCACCCCCGCCCAGCAGCGGTCCGTCGAGGCAATCGTCGCCGACGCCCAGCACGACCTGATCCGGCGGGCCCACCCGCCGGCCGTCCTCACCGACGGCGACACCGCCGAGCTCGCGCGGGACTACCCGCACCTGGTCGCCACGCTCGGGCTGGACGACACGGTGCTCGCCGAGCTTGCCGGCGGGGAGCGCGACGTGTTCACCGCGGCCTGCGCTGACCAGCTGTCGGGCCTGCACGGGCCGAAGGGCCAGCCCTGCCCGGCACGGCCCTGGGTCTGCCTGCTCTGCCCGCTGGCGATCTTCGCCCCCCGCCACGCCGCCAGCCTGCTGCGGCTGAAGGCATTCTTCTCCCGGCAGTGGCAGCAGATGCCCGCCGCCCACTTCATGGCCGTCTTCGGCCCCTACTCCCAGCGCATCAGCCAGGTCCTGGACCGCTACGACCCCGCCGTCCTGGAACAGGCCGCCTGCCACGTCACCGACGACGACAGCGGACTCCCGCTACGACCCGAGGAGCGCACCCGATGACCACCGCCCTTCCCGATCCCGCCCCGCTCCCGGGCAGATCGCCGTTCGCCGGAGCCGACATTTGCCAGCAGGCAGGCCTCACGCTCCCGGCCGGGGCCCGCAGGCCGATGTTCGACGACGACCTCTGGGACTTCACCGACGTGTCCGGGCTGCCCGTGTCGATGCCCCTCTCGGATCGCCGGTTCAGCTTCACGCCGATCACCAGCCCGCAATGGCGGATGGTCGCCAAGGAACTGATCTTCGCGATGCTGGCCCCCAGGCATGAGGCGGTGGCGCTGCTGCCGCGGGCAAACCGCACCCCGGTGCACCTCTATACCGCCTCCAGCCGCCTGGACGAGACCTCGCGGTTCCTGAACTGGCTCGCCAGCCAGGGCGTTGCCAGCCTCGGCGAGGTCGGCAATCATCACTGCGAGGCATACCTCTTCCACCGTCGCCACGTGCTCGATGAGCACGGGACAGTGGTCGGCGAGCGCAGTCCGGGCACCCGCCGCCGCGCCGCCCAGGTCATCGTCGACCTGCTCAACTACGGCGAGCTGTTCACCGCTGACCGGCCGGACCCCGGCCTGCGGCCCTGGGGCGGGGCCACCGCCACCGCGATCGCGGAGATGCCCAGCGGACGGGCCATGAACAAGACCCCGCCCCTCAGCGATGACATCCTGCGGCCCATGCTGGCGGCAGCCCTCTACCTCACCTCCGCCGCCGGCCCGCACGCCGCCATCCTGAACCAGCAGGTCAGGGAGGCAGACCAGCAGTGGGGCCACAGCGCCCCCGGCGAGTTCGCCAGGCTGTCCCGCGCGCCCGTCGCCGAGATCACCCGGCTGCTGGAGCGCTACCAGCACGACGGCATCCCGCTGCCCATGCTCCCCGCCTACCTGGTCAGCGAGCGGCTCGCCGCAGGGTGGGAGCAAGGCGACCCCCTGCTCACAGTCGGGCTGAACACGCTGGCCCGCCAGGCCGGCATCAGCCAGTTCATCCTCCAGTGGCTCACCGAACTCCGGGAACCCATCGAGGCGGCCGTGTCGGCGGTCGGCGTTCAGGAGATGTTCGCCCGTGACGGGGCGCTCGTTGACCGTGCTGACGGACAGGGCCAGGTTCCCTGGACCCCGCCCCTGCACCGCCCCCAGGCCGTCGCGCTAGTCGGGGTCGTCCGCACCGCGGCAGCGGCCGTGATCGCCGCGGTCTCCGGAATGCGCGCCAGCGAGCTGATGGAGCTCCAGGTCGGCTGCCGGCTCCTGCCCGAGGAGCCCCTGCCTGGCCTGGCCCGCTACCGGCTGGCCGGCAAGCTCATCAAGGGGCAGCCGCTCGGCGGGACCCGCGACGAGTGGGTCGTCATCGAGCCCGCCTACCAGGCAGCAGGACTCGCTGAACAGCTCCACGACGACCCCGCCGACGGCGACCTCCTCTTCGGCCGCATCGCCTTCAGCATCCGCTACAAGTGGTTCCAGAACTGGGTGAACGGCCCCTCCGGCCAGCGGCTCGGGCTGGCCCCCATCCCCGACTACCCCGTGAGCCTCCGGTCCCTGCGGAGAACGCTGGCGATCGAGCTCGCCTACCGGCCCGGCGGCGTCCTGGCCGCGAAGTTCCAGCTCAAGCACATCGTGACCGCAACCACAGAAGGGTACGCATCCCGCCCGGGCGGAGCGCAAGCCGAACTGCTCGCCGAGGCCAGCAAGCATGAGAGCGAGCGCAACCTCGCCCTGCTCTGGGAGGAGTTCCGCAACTACCAGCAGGGCATCATGCCCGCCGGTCCCGGCGCCCGCGAGCTGACGGACTTCTTCGCCAGCATCGACGCCGGGCTCGATCCGGCACAGGCCCCCGCAGCGAAAATACAGCGCAGCGACCGGGAGATCCGCAGCCTCCTCACCAAGCGCGCCAGCGTGCTGCACCTCGGCACCGCGAACTACTGCTGGTT
>JBKQQQ010000094.1:0-24270 GCA_052144275.1 Streptosporangiaceae bacterium | reverse complement strand
GGGCCGCCTCCCAGGCAGCCGCACAGTTGCGTGTTTTTCATCTGACGCGTACGTCGACATCGCCCTCAACACCGTCAGGGCCCGCAAGCGCGCCGGGAGCGCGCCGGACGAAGGCACGAACCTCGACGTAGTTCCCGCCCGGGATCGGTCAGTGCGCTCTCGCGTGGCTGTCTTCCAGGGAGTGGCCGTGTGTCACACCGCTCGGTCGGCTCTCAGCCGCTCAGCAGGTCACCACGTCTACGTCGGGCTGGCGGGACTCGAACCCGCGACCTCGTGCACCCAAAGCACGCGCGCTAGCCAAGCTGCGCTACAGCCCGTCCCGCCCGAGGATAGTCGGCATGTCAGCGGCTCCTTCTAGGAAAGGAGGTCACAGGCGGCCACAAACCCATACCTGCTACGCCTCTAAGTTGCGTTGCAGCTCGTGCGTCAAGCCAGTGTAACGGGTCTCTGGTCAAGGCCGTGCACGCTGTCGGCGACGGTTCTCTAGGCCACGTCGCCAAGGATGGTTGCGATGGCATCCGCGGCCGTGGAGTCCTCTTCGTCCAGGATCTTCACATAGCGTGTTGTAGTCGTCAGATCCCCGTGACCGAGCCTGTACCGCACACGCTCCAGGTCCACCCCCTTGTCGATGAGCCATGAAGCGTGCGTATGCCGGACCTGGTACGGAGTGTAGGCAAAGGGCAGCTGGGCATCTTGGACTGCCGCAGTCCAGATGCGTCGCCACATGTCAGTTCCCAGGTACTCGGTAGGGTCTCGCCGCCACTGCGGCGACCATTCCCTGTCCACCCGGCCGGTCCTGGCACGCTTGCGGTCGCGGGCATAGTCGGCGCTCCATTGCTTGCAGCCGCGGCACCGGCACTTGGCCGTGATGTATGCACCCATGGTCCCGTGGCTGTAGCGACGCCCGTTGGGCAGCGGATCGGTGACCCCTAGCGCGTCGAGTTCGTCCTGGCTGAGGCGACGTTTTCCAGATGCTTCCCGCTTCGCGAACAGGCGCACCGGGAAGATCAGCTGGCCCGAACCGACGCCGTGTTTCTCGACGTGATCCTGGACCATTTTCGACACCACCGCGTCGATCTTGAATCTGCGGTGGTCTCCGTTCTTGGTGTAGGAGCGCGTGAGGAACCGATGCCCTTCCGGGTGGAATTCGGCTGTGACCTCAACAGTCGACTTGTTGACGCTCAGCATGCCGGTGTCGAAGTCGAAGTCTTCCGGCGTGAACGAGATCAACTCGCACAGCCGCACGCCCGACGCCACCCCGAGCCGCGCGAAGACCTTGGCCGGCTGGTGCGGCAGGGCGTCATAGACGCGCTGGAACTGCGTGCTCGTTGCCACAACTATCGGCTTGCCTGGTACTCCTTTAAGCCGGATCCCGCGTAGCGGATTGTCCTCCCGATATCCGTGGTCCCAAGCCATCTGCATCATCGCGGAGAGCGCTGTCCGCGCGTACAGGATGGAGGGCTGCCCCACGCCCTCGTCCTTCAGCACGACTGTGAGAAGGCGGTGGAACGTCTCACGGGAGATCTCCGCGACCCGGCGGTGCCCGATGTAGGGGATGGCGTGCGACCGCAGCACTTCTGCGTACCGCTGCCTGCTGTTGGGTTCGATGGCATGCTCACGCAGGAACTTCGGCACGAACTCCTCGACGGTGATGGTCGCCTTCTCGGCCGGGCTCGTCTCGGCCAGTCGCAGATGTGCGTGCCGCTCTGATTCATCTGCGACCTGTTGCGCCCGGTCTTCGTCGTCGAAGGTGCCGGCGCTGCGGTATTGACCGTTCTCGGCCTTATACATGGCCGTGAAGCGGACTTTCCCGTCCTTGGCCGGACGCCGGAATACGTAGGCCATCGTGGCTCCTCATGCCCTCCTGTTAGAAATCTCGTTAGCCGGACGCTGCTGCACTGGCCTCCACACGACTGCACGATCTAACAAGAAATGCCGTCTGAACTGCTCTATTAATGCAATGCTAGCATCCGGGTGCGAGGCTCATCACAATTTTGGGTCGCGGAGGTCGCCGGTTCGAATCCGGCCAGCCCGACCACGAAACCAGGACCCTGGCCATCGCCGGCGTTCGCTGGCCGTACCCGCCGGGTTGGCCCGCGTAGGCCGGGCGAGCCTACTTGACCCGGTGACCGGCGGCCCGGCGGCGGGCCGCCGGTTCGTGCAGGATGGTGGCCCGCGAGCGGAGCAGGAACTCGGCGTACGTGTCCGGCGCACGGTCGGATTCGGCTAGGCCGTAGGCGAGCAGCAGCCTGCTCGCGCGCTTATTAGCCCGGTTGATCTCGCTGAACACGTGGTAGACCCGGCGAGCGAACCTGACGATCCAGGACGCCCGTCGGCTTGGCGGTGACGAAGAGCTGTAAACGTCCATATTTCCAGCATGAGCGAGACAGAGCCGACCGGCCAGTGGCAGAAAGTCCTTTCTTTGGTGACATCCTGCCAATGCCTCTGTCATACTTCCGTCATGACGGCTGGTAACCCGATATGCGCCTGCCGGTCGGGTATCCATGCTACGTAACGTCGCCGTCGTGGTTGTCAACGGCTTCCTTCCGTTCGAGTTCGGCACCATCTGCGAGGTCTTCGGCATCGACCGGGCCGACGACGGGCTGCCGTCCTACGACTTCGCCGTGGTCGCCGGGGAACCGGCGCCGCTGCGCGCCCATAACGACTTCACCATCCAGCCTTCCTGCGGCCTGGACCGGCTGGAGGAAGCCGACCTGATCGCCTTGCCCGCCGTCGGCGACGACCGGCTGAGCCTCTACGCGGGCCGGATTCCGCGTCCCAGGCCGCCCGGCGGGCCGGAGAGGCCCCGGGAATTTCCCGAAGACCTGCTGCTGGCGCTGCGCCGGGCGGTCGATCGTGGCGCGCGGCTGCTGAGCGTGTGCAGCGGCGCCTTCATCCTGGGCGAGGCTGGCCTGCTGGATGGCCGCCGCTGCACCACCCACTGGCGGAACGCGCAAGAACTAGCCCGCCGCTATCCCTCGGCCAAGGTCGATCCGGATGTCCTCTACGTCGACGACGACCCGGTGATCACCAGCGCGGGCACCGCCGCCGGCATCGACGCATGCCTTTACCTGGTCAGGAAGGAACAAGGCTCGCGGGTCGCCAACGGCATCGCCCGCCGCATGGTGGTGCCGCCGCACCGTGACGGCGGTCAGGCCCAGTACGTCGACCAGCCCGTCGCCCCCTCCTGCGACGGCACGCTGCGAGACCTGCTCGAGTGGCTGCGCGCGCACCTGGACCAGCCGCTCACCGTCCGGCAGCTGGCTGCCCGCGCGAACATGTCCGAACGGACCTTTGCCCGCCGTTTCGTGCAAGACACCGGGACCACGCCGCAGCGGTGGCTCATCGGGCAGCGCATCCTGCTGGCCCAGCAGCTGCTCGAGGAGAGCGGCGAGACGGTCGGCGCGATCGCCGACCGGACCGGCTTCGGCAACGCGACCGCCCTGCGCCACCACTTCCGTGCCTGGCGCGGTACCACTCCCAACGCCTACCGCCGCCTCTTCCGCGGGGATCCCGGGGGGCCTTCCCCGCGCTAACCGCCCGTCCGACTTCCCCGCGCTAACACCCCTCCGACTCAAGTAATATCTGGTTTATGAAGTTCTTGCTTCGGGTGGTGGTCTCCGCGGCCGCCCTGGGCGTCGCGACCGCGGCGGTGCCCGGAATCGAGCTGCTCGCCGGGAGCGGCTGGTCGAAGGTCGGCACGCTGCTCGTGGTGGCCCTGATCTTCGGCGTCATCAACGCCACGCTCAAGCCGTTGATCAAAATCGTCGGCTGCGCGTTCTACGTGCTCACGCTCGGCCTGGCGGCGCTCGTCGTCAACGGGCTGCTGCTCTGGCTGACCAGCGTCATCGCGGGCGACCTGACGCTGCCTTTCCACGTGACCGGGTTCTGGCCAGCTTTCTGGGGTGCGATCATCGTCGGGCTGGTGAGCTGGCTGCTGCACCTGCTGATCGGGGACAACCGCCCGCAGGATAAAGAGCCTCCGCCGGTTCGCGTTGTCAGAGTTCGCTAGCCCCTAGACTGGCGGCTTAGACTTCTCAGCGATCCATGCTGAGTTACCATCCAGAATCCCGGAGTGACGCGGACGTGAAGACTGACGTCGAAGAGCTGAGCCCGACCCGAGTCCGGCTGAGCGTCGAGGTGCCGTTCGATGAGCTGAAGCCCAGCCTCGACAAGGCCTACCGCGAGGTCGGCCGCCAGGTCCGCATCCCTGGCTTCCGGCCGGGCCGCGTGCCGCCGCCCGTCATCGACCGGCGGGTCGGCCGGGATGTCGTGCTCAGCCAGGCGGTCAACGACGCGATACCTGACCTGTACGCGAAGGCGGTCGCCGACGGCGACATCTACGCACTGGGCCAGCCCGAGGTGGAGATCACCAGCCTGGACGACGGCAAGGAGCTGACCTTCACCGTCGAGGTGGACATCCGGCCCAAGTTCGAGCTGCCCGACCTGTCCAGCCTGGCCGTGACCGTCGACGACACGCTGGTCAGCCCGGACGAGGTCGCCGAGCGGCTGGCCATGCTGCAGGACCGGTTCGCCTCGCTGAAGGGCGTGCAGCGTCCCGTCGAGGAGAACGACCATGTCTCCATCGACCTGTCCGCCTCGGTGGACGGCAAGTCGGTCGAGGACGCTCAGGCCAGTGGCCTGTCCTACCCGGTAGGCAGCGAGTCCCTGCTGGACGGCCTGGACCAGGCGCTGATCGGTATGTCGGCGGGGGAGTCGGCCACCTTCTCCTCCGAGCTGGCCGGCGGAGAGTTCGCGGGCCGCGAGGCCGACGTCACGGTAACCGTGCACAGCGTGAAGGCCAAGGAAGTTCCCGGCCTCGACGACGACTTCGCCCAGATGGCCAGCGAGTTCGACACGCTCGGCGAGCTGCGCGCCGACACCCGGACCCAGCTGGAGCGGGACAAGGTCATGCGGCAGGTGATCCAGGCGCGTGACCTCTCGCTGGACGCTCTGCTGGACACGGTCGACGTCCCGCTGCCGGAGAGCGTGGTGCAGGACGAGGCCAAGCGCAACCGGGAGTCGATCCTCAATCAGCTCAGCCGGGCCGGCGCGACCCTGGACGGCTACCTGGAGATGACGAGCCAGACCGGGGAGCAGTTCGAAGCGGACATCGATCAGCGGGCGCGCCGTGCGGTCAAGGTCAGCCTGGTCCTCGACCAGGTGGCCCGCACCGAGGAACTTGGCGTCGACGAGGCCGAGCTGTCGGCGTACGTGACCCGGCAGGCCGAGCAGATGGGCGTGGCGCCCGACCGGCTGGCCAAGCAGCTCGCCGAGAGCGGCCAGCTCAGCGTCGCGGTCGCCGAGGTGCTGCGCGGCAAGGCCATGAACATCATCGCCGAGCGGGTCACGGTGACCGACAAGTCCGGTCACGAGGTCGACGTCAAGGCCGCCCTCAACGCGCCCCTGCTGCCCGCCGAGGCCAACGACGCCGACGCTGACGCTGAGGCTGACGACGAAGTCCTGGCCGCAGCGGAAGCCGAGGCCGACGCCGAAGCCAGCGACGCCGAGGACAGCGCCAAGGCCTGACCTCATACGCGATACCGTCGCCGCGCCACCCGCCTTGGCGTCGCCGGCGCTGCCGGGTCTCAGCCTCTCAGCGCTATCCCGTCTCAGCGCTGATCGCTCCCGCAGCGCCGTGGATCAAGCGTGCCCTGGATCCGTCGTACGCCGCGAGGGCGCCGCTTCGCGCCACCCGCATTTCCCCGATTCCCGCGATCAGGAAGGATCTGGTACTCCGTGCGGTACCAGATCCTTCGTGATCACGGACATTGCGGTGGCAACTCGGTGCGCCAGTAGCGAACAGCAGGCCCTGCGGGACGATCGGGTTCCGTGGCGGCGTTATGGTCCTGTCAATGACACCAGACGTGACTGGAGCAGGTGAATAAGTGTGACTCAGCCCCTGTGGACCCCGACGCCGCCGTCGATCGTGGCCGCCGCGGAGCCTCCCCTTCTGCCGTTCGGGGACCAGTTGTTCCAGCGGCTGCTGCGGCACCGCATCATCTTCCTCGGCCAGCAGGTTGACGACGACATCGCCAACCGCATCTGCGCCGAGCTCGTGCTGCTCGCGTCCGAGGACGACAAGCGTGACATCAGCATCTACATCAACTCCCCGGGCGGCTCGGTGTACGCGGGGATGGCCATCTACGACATGATGCAGTACGTCCCCAACGACGTCGCCACGTACGCGATGGGAATGGCCGCGTCAATGGGACAGTTCCTGCTTACGGCGGGTGCGGCAGGCAAGCGGTACGCCCTCCCGCACGCCCAGATCCTCATGCACCAGCCATCCGGAGGCATCGGCGGTACCGCCTCCGACATCAGGATCCAGGCCGAGCAGATGCTGTACATCAAGCGCACGCTGTTCGAGCGCACCGCCTACCACACCGGGCGGCCGATCGAGCAGATCGAGGAGGACGCGGACCGCGACCGCTGGTTCACCGCCGAGGAGGCCAAGGAGTACGGCTTCGTCGACCGGGTGATACGCAGCGCCGTCGAGGTGCCTACCGTGGGCGCCGTGTCATGATCAACCCGAAGGAGCCGAACGTGAGCGAGCGTAGCTTGCGGAGCCCTCAGTCAGCGCTGCTGACCCCGCAGTCCAGGTACGTGCTGCCGTCCTTCGTCGAGCGCACCTCGTACGGGATCAAGGAGATGAACCCGTACAACAAGCTCTTCGAGGAGCGGATCATCTTCCTCGGCGTCCAGATCGACGACGCCTCCGCGAACGACGTCATGGCCCAGCTGCTGACGCTGGAGGCCATCGACCCCGATCGCGACATCACCATCTACATCAACTCGCCCGGCGGGTCGATGACGTCGATGATGGCGATCTACGACACCATGCAGTTCATCCAGCCCGACATCCAGATTTGCTGCATCGGGCAGGCTGCCTCGGCGGCCGCGGTGATACTTGCCGCGGGCACGAAGGGCAAGCGGATGGCGCTGCCCAACGCCAGGATCCTCATCCACCAGCCGGCCACCGAGGGCGGCTACGGCCAGTCCAGTGACATGGAGATCCAGGCCAGGGAGATCCTGCGCATGCGCTCGGCCATGGAGGTCATCCTGGCCAGGCACACCGGCCAGGACGAGGAGAAGGTCCGCCGCGACATCGAGCGGGACAAGTTCCTCACCGCCGAGGAGGCCAAGCAGTACGGCATCGTCGACGAGGTCCTGACCATGATCAAGAGGGGCAGCGAGCGCGCGGCCGAGGTAGTGTCGTCCTTACCGGGAGAATTCAGCTCTTCCCTCCCGGGCCGCCAACGGGTTTGATGGTGCCATCGGGACCCGGTAAGCGGTACCGTCGATATGCAAGCGCTTGATGGCCTCGCGGGACATGTCCGCTGGAGGCGGCCGCTTCGGCCGTCGCGGCGGCACCAGGTAAAGGAGTATCTGGGTGGCACGCATCGGTGACGGTGGGGACCTGCTGAAGTGCTCGTTCTGCGGTAAGAGTCAAAAGCAGGTCAAGAAGCTCATCGCCGGTCCGGGCGTGTACATATGCGACGAGTGCATTGACCTCTGCAACGAGATCATCGAAGAGGAGCTCGCCGAGCCCACCGAGTTCAAGTGGGACAGCCTGCCCAAGCCGCGGGAGATCTACGAGTTCCTCGACGCGTACGTGATCGGCCAGGACAAGGCCAAGAAGTCCCTGTCCGTGGCCGTGTACAACCACTACAAGCGCGTCCAGTCCGGTGACGACCGGCCAGGCGACGAGGGCGTCGAGCTGGCCAAGTCGAACATCCTGCTGCTCGGCCCGACCGGCTCGGGCAAGACGCTGCTCGCCCAGACGCTGGCCCGGCTGCTCAACGTGCCGTTCGCGATCGCCGACGCGACCGCGCTGACCGAGGCCGGCTACGTCGGCGAGGACGTCGAGAACATCCTGCTCAAGCTGATCCAGGCGGCGGACTACGACGTCAAGAAGGCCGAGACGGGCATCATCTACATCGACGAGATCGACAAGATCGCCCGCAAGAGCGAGAACCCGTCGATCACCCGTGACGTCTCGGGCGAGGGCGTGCAGCAGGCGCTGCTGAAGATCCTCGAGGGCACCACGGCCTCGGTCCCGCCGCAGGGCGGACGCAAGCACCCGCACCAGGAGTTCATCCAGATCGACACGACCAACGTGCTGTTCATCTGCGGCGGCGCGTTCGCGGGCCTGGAGAAGATCATCGAGCAGCGCTCGGGCCACAACGGGATGGGCTTCAACGCGGTCCTGCGGGTCAGGAACGCGAACACCGACCAGTTCGGTGAGGTGATGCCGGAAGACCTGCTGAAGTTCGGGATGATCCCCGAATTCGTCGGCCGGCTGCCGGTCATCACCAGCGTGCACAACCTGGACCGGGAAGCACTCATCCAGATCCTGACCGAGCCGCGCAACGCCCTGGTGAAGCAGTACCGGCGGCTGTTCGAGCTCGACGGCGTGGACCTGGAGTTCACCCCGGACTCATTGGAGGCCATCGCCGACCAGGCGAACCTCCGCGGCACCGGCGCCCGCGGGTTGCGCGCGATCCTGGAAGAGGTCCTGCAGTCGGTGATGTATGAGGTGCCGAGCCGCAAGGACGTGGAGCGCGTGGTGATAACGCGCGAGGCTGTGCTGGAGAACGTCAACCCGACGATCGTCCCCAGGGACATATCGCGGCGTACTCCGCGCGAGAAGTCCGCCTGAGCCGACGAGGCCCCGGCCTGCGGGGCGTGAGTTCACCTGTCGCACAGGAGTTCGGGCACACCCAGTCGGCCTGCGGATTCATACCGTAAAGGTCTACTCAGTCGGATGTCGACTTTGGGTGTATTGCTCATGATCATCGTTATTCGCCTGTAGCCTCACTGCATATTGCCGTATCTGGCGGGGTTCCCGCTCACGCCAGGATCTCGGACGCTGACAAGGCAGCCGTCTTCCATAGCGACGGGGAATTGAGCACAGATGAGTGGTTGGGATGCCCCTACGGGCAGCTGGGACTCACGGCCGGAGCCCGACGAATCCGGCGGGCCTGACGAGCTGGGCTATCAGCAAGGTGAACCGACCGGCGGTCACCGCGCTGTGCGAGGCGGTGAGGGCAGGCTTCGCGCGGGGCGAAGAGGCCTGCCGGGTTACGAGCAGGCGCAGAACTACGACCAGACGACGGGCGACTACGACCAGGGACCGGGCTACGACCAGGGACCGGGCTACGGCCAGCCGCCAGGCTACGGCCAGCAAGGTTACGGGCCGGGGACCACTGGCCCGCAGCCGAGCTTCGGATCAGGATCGGGTGCCGGGCAGATGGTCCGCTACGGGCAGCGGCCCCCGGACGACCGCGCGTACGGTTCCGGGCCGCAGGATGCCCTCGGTTCCTCCCGTGCTATGGGCTCCGGGCCGCTGAGTTCGCCGCCCGCCCAGGGGCCGCAGGCCACCCCGAGCCCGCTGGACGCACCTGGCACGTTCGGCTCCCTCCCGTCGGGGCCCCCGCGTCCGCTCGGCCCCGGTCCGCAGGACCCGCTAAGCTCCGGCCCCCAGAGCACGTTCAGTCCCGGCCCGCGGCGCGCGATCGGATCCGCCCCGCAGAGCCCGCAGGTACCGCCCGCCTCGCTCGGGTCCGGCCCGCAGGGTGCCGTCGGCTACGGCGAGGGGGCGACCGCGGCTTATCGTCAGTACGGCGCGGACGATCCAACTCGTTCCGGCTGGTCAGACGCTGGTGACCAGCAGGGTTACGGCGACCGGCAGGGTTACGGTGACCGGCCAGGTTACAGCGACCGGCCAGGTTACAGCGACCGGCAAAGCTACGGCGACCAGCAGGGCTACGGTTCCTCGCCGGATTACGGGGCCCGGGCTGGTTCCGGCCCGCAGGGGTCCGGTAGCGGGCCGGGCTACGGGCCACCGTCCCAGCTGGGCCAGGACTATGGTCAGAACAGCTTCGCCCCGAATACCCCAAATACCCCGAATACTCCGGCTGGCCAGCCGGGCTCCGATCAGGGATACGGGACCCAGCCGGGTTACGGCCCGCCGGGATACGGTCAATCGGGCTATGGCCAGCAGGCATCCGGCCCTGGCGGTTTCCCGTCGAGCGGGCTCGGGGGCCAGGCGGATCAGTCCCGGATGGGCCAGGACTATCAGACCGAGGTGTACCCGCAGCCGGGATCCGAACCCTCCGACTACCCGCAGAACGGCTTCGGGCAGAACGGGTTCGGTCAGGACCCGGGCGTCACGCAGGCCTACGGTACCCAGCCAGGGTACGGCCAGAACGGGTTCGTCCCAAATTCCCCAAATTCCCCAGGTGTCCCGACTGCACCGGGAGCACCGAACGGCCAGGCGACCTACACGGCCGACGGCTACGGGCAGGGCGGTTTCGGCGCGCCTGGCTCCCGCCAGGATGCCTACCCGCAGGACCCGTACGTCCAGGACCCGTACACCCAGGACCCGTACACCCAGGACCCCTACGGCCAGGCCGGATACGGCCAGCCGGGCTTCGAGCAGCCGGGCTTCGAGCAGCCGCCCGGTCCGGGGTACGACGATGATGACGTCGCCGCCCGCGGCCGCACACCACGGTCGCGTTCCGGCCCGCCGCGTTCTGGCCCGGGATCACCGCAGCATCTCGCCGGGGCGCGGATGGCCTTGTACCTGGCCGCGGCCGTCGTCGGCGTGATCGTGATCGTGATCGCCGTCGTCCTGCTGACCAAGAGCGGGGGGAACAAGGCAGCCACTGGCTCGTCCACGCCGAGCACCGGTACCACCGCGGCCGCCGGCTCGAACGGGACCAAGGGCTACGTCTTCATCCAGGCGGCCAAGATCGGCACCAGTTTCCCGCTGAACAAGACCGCGACCGAGACGCTCACCCCGACCGCGGTGAACCAGTCGGCTCCCATGGCCGAACAGATCAAGGCCAGGGGATACGGCAAGCCGGGCCGGGTCACGGTCGGCATCTACGACCTCACGCCGGTCACCTCCATCAACTCCAGCGCCTTCAAGGGCATTGACTTCGTCGGCTACGACGGCACCTTCAACCCGAAGTCCGTGATCAAACTCGTGCGGTCCACCCTGGTCTCCTCGCGCGTGGTGAAGCCCGGTACGCACGGCGGGGAGATGGTCTGCGGCTACGACACCTCGGGTGGGTCGGAAGCCAGCGAGTGCGTGTGGGTCACCAATACCACCTACGGTCAGGTGCGGTTCCTCGAGGGCCGGGTGGCGGTGAAGTACCCGGGCGCCGCCACGCTCGCCCTCGCGGTCAGGAACGCGGTGGAGGTCAAGCCCGCCTGAGGCGGCGAGCCTGGCTAACGAGTAAGGCAGAGCGCACCGCAGGCCGTAGACTCACCTGTCGTGAGCAGACCCGACGCCAACGTGCCGATCGAGCTGCCTTCCCAGTACGCGCCCGCCGAGGTGGAGGGGCCGCGGTACGAACGCTGGGAGAAGGCAGGTTACTTCACCGCGGACGCGCCATCCGACGCTCCGCCGTTCTGCATCGTCATCCCGCCGCCGAACGTCACCGGCGTCCTGCACATCGGTCATGCGCTGGACCACACGCTGATCGACGCGCTGGTCAGGCGGCGGCGCATGCAGGGCTTTAACACCCTGTGGCTGCCCGGCATGGACCACGCGGGGATCGCGACCCAGAACGTGGTGGAGCGCGAGCTCGCCAAGGAAGGCCTGAGCCGCCACGACCTGGGCCGGGAGGCCTTCGTCGAGCGGGTCTGGCAGTGGAAGGCCGAGTCGGGCGGCAAGATCCTCAGTCAGATGCGACGGCTCGGCGACAGCGTGGACTGGTCCCGCGAGCGGTTCACGATGGACGAGGGCCTGTCCCGCGCCGTGCAGACCATCTTCAAGCGGCTCTTCGACGACGGCCTGATCTACCGGGCCGAACGGATCATCAACTGGTGTCCCCGCTGCCTGACCGCGCTGTCGGACATCGAGGTCGAGCACAGCGACGACGAAGGCGAGCTCGTCTCGATCCGCTACGGCTCTGCTAGCCAACACGGGGCTAGCCAACACGGGGCAGACGATTCCATCGTGGTCGCCACCACCCGCGCCGAGACCATGCTCGGCGACACCGCCGTGGCCGTGCACCCGGACGACGACCGCTACACGCACCTGGTCGGCACGATGGTGGAGCTGCCGCTGACCGGCCGGCGCATCCCGGTGATCGCCGACGACCACGTCGACCCGGCCTTCGGCACCGGCGCGGTCAAGGTGACCCCGGCTCATGACCCGAACGACTTCGAAATCGGCCGCCGTCACGGCCTGCCCAGCATCACCGTCCTTGACGAGCACGGCGTGGTGACCGCGCACGGCCCGTTCCAGGGCCTGGACCGGTTCGAAGCCAGGCCCGCGGTGGTCGCCGCGCTGCGCGCGGACGGACGGATCGTCGCCGAGGTCCGCCCGTACGTGCACTCGGTCGGCCACTGCAGCCGCTGCGGCACCACGGTCGAGCCGCGTCAGTCATTGCAGTGGTTCGTCCGCGTCGGGCCGCTCGCCCAGGCGGCCGGCGACGCGGTCCGCGACGGCCGCGTCCGGCTGCATCCGCGGGAGATGAACGCCCGGTACTTCGGCTGGGTGGACGATATGCACGACTGGTGCATCAGCCGTCAGCTGTGGTGGGGCCACCGTATTCCAGTTTTTTACGGACCTAACGACCAGGTGATCTGCATCGGCCCAGGCGAGCAAGCCCCGGCGGGCTGGCGCCAGGACCCCGACGTGCTCGACACCTGGTTCTCCTCGGCCCTGTGGCCGTTCTCCACCCTCGGCTGGCCCGAGGACACGCCGGACCTGCGCACGTTCTACCCGACCAGCGTGCTGGTCACCGGGTACGACATCCTGTTCTTCTGGGTCGCCCGGATGATGATGTTCGGCTTGTACGCGATGCGGGAGGCCACGCAGGATGACGTCTCCGGGTCGGTGCCGTTCCGCGTCGTGGCCCTGCACGGCCTGGTCCGGGACCAGTTCGGCAAGAAGATGTCAAAGTCGCGCGGGAACACCGTGGACCCGCTGGACTGGGTGGACCGGTTCGGTGCTGACGCGACCAGGTTCACCCTGGCCCGCGGGGCCAACCCAGGCGGCGACATCGCCATCAGCGAGGACTGGGCGGCGGGCTCGCGCAACTTCTGCAACAAGCTGTGGAACGCCGCCCGCTTCGCCCTGCTCAACGGTGCGCACGTCCCAGCCGCCGTCCCCAGTCCAGCCGTCGCCCCCAGTCCAGCCGCTGCTCTCAGTCCAGCCGCTGCTCTCAGTCCAGCCGCCGCCCCCAGCCCGGCCCCGACGCCTGGCTCCTCTGAGGTGCGCAAATTCGACATTTCATACTCCGTGCCAGATCGATGGATTTTGTCGCGTTTGTCCGCCGTGAACGCCGAGGTGGACGAACTGTTCGAGGCGTTCGAGTTCGGCAAGGTCTGCGACGTGCTCTACCACTTCGCCTGGGATGAGGTCTGCGACTGGTACCTGGAGCTGGCTAAGGTGCCGCTGACCTCTGGGGATCAGGCGGCCGCCGAGACCACCAGGCAGGTGCTCGGTTTCGTGCTCGACAAGCTGCTGCGGCTGCTGCATCCGGTCATGCCGTTCGTTACCGAAGAGCTGTGGACCGCGCTGACCGGCGAGGACTCGGTCATGGTGGCCGCGTGGCCGGCCTACTCCTTCACCGATGCCCAGGCCGAGGCGGAGATCTCGTCGCTGATGCGGCTGGTGACCGAGATCCGGCGGTTCCGTTCCGACCAGGGGCTGCGGCCGAGCCAGCGGGTCGCGGCCCGGCTGGCGGGCATCGAGGGCACGCCGCTGGCCGCGCACGAGGAGCAAATCCGGGCGCTGCTGCGGCTCAACCCGCCCGCGGACGGCTTCACCCCGTCAGCCTCGCTCGAGGTCGAGGGGATCACGGCCGAACTCGACGTGGCCGGCGTCATCGACGTCGCCGCTGAACGCCGCCGGATGGAGAAGGATCTCGCGGCGGCCAGGAGCGAGGCCGACCAGGCGGCGCGGAAGCTAGGCAACGCCGATTTCACCGCGAAGGCGCCCGCCGCGGTGGTGACCAAGACCCGGCAGCGGCTGGAGGCGGCCAGCGCGGACATCGCCCGGCTCGAGCAGCGCCTGGCCTCAATCTGACGCGATCAAACGCCGGAAGTAGGCTGATGCGATGGACGTCGAGGCGCGGATGCACGAAGTCGAGCGGGAGATCATCTCCCGTCGACCCGAACATTCCGTTGATCTTGCCCTGGACCGGATGACCGAGCTCGTCGGGCTGCTCGGCGATCCGCAGCGCGCGTGCCCTGTCGTTCACGTGACGGGAACCAACGGCAAGACCTCGACCGCCAGGATGATCGATGCCCTGCTGCGCAGCCGCGGGCTGCGGACCGGGCGGTTCACCAGCCCGCACCTGGTGTCGATCAGGGAGCGGATCTGCGTCGACGGCGCGCCCATCGACGCTGAGCGGTTCGTCGCGGCGTACGAGGAGATCCTCCCGTACGTGCGGCTGGTGGATGAACGGCACCCGGCCGCGATGTCCTTCTTTGAGGTGCTGACCGGGATGGCCTTCGCGATCTTCGCCGACACGCCGGTCGACGTGGTCGTCCTCGAGGTCGGCGTCGGCGGCAGGCTCGACTGCACCAACGTCGCCGACGGCGTGGTGGCGGTCATCACCCCGATCTCGATCGACCACACCAGGCTGCTCGGCGACACTCTCGAGGAGATCGCGGGGGAGAAGGCCGGCATCATCAAGCCCGGCGCGACCGCAGTGCTGGCGCAGCAGCCGCTCCCCGCCGCCGAGGTGCTGCTGCGGCATGCGGTCGAGGTGGGCGCCACGGTGGCGCGGGAGGGCGTGGAGTTCGGCGTGCTCAGCCGCGAGCCCGGGGTCGGCGGCCAGCAGCTGGCCCTGCGCGGCCTGCGCGGCACCTACGAGGACATTTTCCTGCCGCTTTTCGGTGCGTACCAGGCGGGCAACGCGGCCTGCGCGCTGGCCGCGGTGGAGGCGTTCGCCGGGGTCTCGGACGAGGACATCTACGGATCCGGCGGACTCGACGCCGACCTGGTCCGGGAGGCCTTCGCGAAGGTCACCTCGCCCGGCCGCCTGGAGGTCATCAGGCGCAGCCCCACCATCATCATCGACGCCGCGCACAACCCGGCCGGGATGGCCGCGACCGTGGCCGCCGTGCCGGAGTCGTTCACCTTCAGCCACCTGATCGGCGTCTTCGCCGCCAGCGGCGACAAGGACGTGGCAGGCATGCTCGCCGAACTCGAGCCGCTGCTCACCGACATCGTGGTGACTCGCAACTCCTCCGAGCGGTCGATGGATCGCCAAGAGACGGCGGAACTGGCGGCCGAGATCTTCGGCGAGGACCGCGTGGCCTCAGCCGACCGGCTCGATGACGCGATCGATATCGCGGTCGGGCTCGCCGACGAGGCCGTCGCGGAAAGCGGGCCTGGTACCGGCGGCGTGCTGATCACCGGATCCGTCATCACCGCGGGCGACGCCCGCAGGCTGCTCGGTCCGGCCGGCGGCGAGCTGCCACCGGAGCCGGCGGCCAGCCAGCCCTCCCGCCACCCGTTCACCGCCGCGGAGCTGTCATGAGCGGGTTCGACATACCCCTTGAGGGGAAGGGCATCAGGCAGCTGTGCGGCACGGTGCTGATCATGGAAGCGATCGTCATCGGGCTCGCC
Source organism: Streptosporangiaceae bacterium (assembly GCA_052144275.1). Classification (GTDB taxonomy): domain Bacteria; phylum Actinomycetota; class Actinomycetes; order Streptosporangiales; family Streptosporangiaceae; genus Palsa-504. Next base: position 8,669 of record JBKQQQ010000094.1, on the reverse strand, counting down.
ATCCCGGTCGCCATCGTCCTGGAGCACGCGAACCGCGGCCTGGCCGGCGGGATCGGCGGCGGCCTGGCCGTCTGCGCTCTGCTGATCGGCGGGGTGGTCGGCCGGCCGCGCATGGGCTGGGCGCTGTGGGCGGGAACGCTGCTGCAACTCCTGGTCATCGCCGCGGGTATCGTAGTGCCCGCGATGTACATCCTCGGCGTGATCTTCGCCGCACTCTGGGTCACCGGTATCTGGCTGGCCCGCCGTCACGAGACCCCCAAACCCCAGCCCTCGGCCCCGTCGGCGAACCCTCACCCCCACTCTCCCGCTCCTTAGACCTCCCCCCACCCTCCCACCGCTCATCCTCGCTCCCCGCGCTCCCGCTCCTCAGCCCGCGCTCCCGCGCCAGTAACAGCCACGATGGAACATCGTTGCTGTTCTGGCAACATCAATGCTCCATCGTTGCTGTTGGGCATGGGCCGGGACCGCGCCTACGGCGTGACTGGGTCTTGACACGCGAGCCAGAAGAGATAGGCGAGCAATAGCGGGATTTCTCACCTTGATCATTAAATGGCCGGCCCTTGGCCGCCAGGCGCGGGGACCTTGGTCATCTCTGGAGAGTGCCGATGAGCACTAGCCGTCACCTTTCCGCGTGAGTCACGGTTGGCTTACACGGATGAGGTGATGGTGATGATGGTCTGGTTCGGCAGCCACTGGACGTTCTGGCAGTCCGGCCTGATGTCGATCGCGATACTGGTCTTCTGGCTTCTGGTGGTCTGGGTGATCTACGCCTTCATCACATCGGGTCCGCCCAGGACGCGCAGCCGTGACGACGGCTCCGACGCCCGGCAGATCCTGGACCAGCGGCTGGCTCGCGGTGAGATCGACGCAGAGGAGTACCAGCGCTTGCGCGACCTCATCGCCTCCGACGGACGTCACCCGACCGTCAGCCCGTGGCCGTCCGAGAAGACCGGGGTCTCATCCCGCCGGTAACCGGCCGGTCGCGGTGGCGATCACCGGCTTCGTCGCACTGGCTCCGGCAGCACTCCAGGCCGCCGGAGGGGTGCCCGGCCCGGCCGGAGGGCTGACGGTACCTCGGGCGGAGCGCCGGTCCCAGGCGCGGGGGGCACCCTCGATCACGGGTAAGCTGGCCGCAGTAACGAATCGCATCGTCGACCGCGGCGAGCTGTCTGTGCCCGGTGAAGGAGCGTCGTTGTCAGAACACGCTGTCCGTCCTGATAAGACCCGATGCACCGGTATCGCGAGGTAGACAGGCCCGGGGAGAGATCGTGCTCCTCGTCCCGGAACCGTCTAGCTGGCATCACCGTTTTCCCGATAAGAACACCACGGGCCGTTCCATCGGAGCCGCCCCTCTCGATAGTTCCAAAGAGATCAAAAAGCCCGCGGAAGGTTCCCGTTCCCGATGAGCAACGCGCTGACTTTCCTCGGCCGTGACATGGCGGTCGATCTCGGTACTGCGAACACACTGGTCTACGTGCGCGGCCGCGGCATCGTGCTGAACGAGCCGTCGGTGGTGGCGCTCAATACCAACAACGGCCAGATTGTCGCGGTGGGCGTCCAAGCTAAACGCATGATCGGCCGCACCCCGGGCAACATCGTCGCGGTGCGTCCGCTCAAAGATGGGGTCATCGCCGACTTCGACGTGACCGAGCGGATGCTGCGCTACTTCATCCAGAAGGTCCACCGACGCACTCACCTGGCCAAACCGAGGCTCGTGGTGGCCGTGCCGAGCGGGATCACGGGCGTGGAGCAGAGCGCGGTCAAGGAGGCCGGCCACCAGGCCGGCGCGCGTCGGGTCTACATCATCGAGGAGCCGATGGCGGCGGCGATCGGCGCGGGACTACCGATTCACGAGCCCACCGGCAACATGGTGGTCGACATCGGCGGCGGTACCACCGAAGTAGCGGTAATCTCGCTGGGCGGCATCGTCACCTCACAGTCCATCAGGATCGGCGGCGACGAGCTCGACCAGGCGATCATCACGTTCGGCAAGAAGGAGTACTCACTGATGCTCGGCGAGCGAACCGCCGAGGAGATCAAGATAGCTCTCGGTTCCGCGTTCCCCACGGAGGACGAGCCCCACGCCGAGATCAGGGGCCGGGACCTCGTCAGCGGCCTGCCGAAGACTGTGGTGATCTCCGCGGCCGAGGTGCGCCGCGCGATCGAGGAGCCGGTCAACCTGATCGTCGACGCGGTCAAGAACGCGCTGGACAAGTGCCCGCCCGAGCTGGCCGGCGACGTGATGGACCGTGGTATCGCGCTGACCGGCGGCGGTGCCTTGCTGCGCGGCCTAGACGCGCGAATCCGCGAGGAAACGGGGATGCCCGTGGAGGTCGCGGATAACCCGCTCGAGTCCGTGGTGCTCGGCACCGGGAAGTGTGTCGAGGACTTCGAGACCCTGCGTCAGGTGCTGGTGCCCGATACCAGGCGCTAAGGGCGGCGTCGTCTGTTAGACCCTTAAACCCCGCCGTATGTCGCGGCGGGCCGACGAGGAGCTGCTGTGCACGACAACCGGCGTACTCGCCTGGTTCTTGGCGTGCTCCTGATCGTCGCGATCATCCTGATCACGCTGGACTTCAGGGACGGCGGCGCGTCGCCGGCCCGGAGCGTCGGCGCGGACATCTTCGGGCCCATCGAGCGGGTCACGCACGACGTGACCGACCCGGTGGCCAGCCTGTTCGACTCGATCACCGGCGGGCCTTCGGCGCAGGGCACGATCGCCACTCTGCAGCAGGAGAACGCCGAACTGCGCGCCGAGCTCAGCTCGGCCCAGCTGAGCCAGGCGGCGAAGAAGCAGCTGGCCCAGCTGCTGCAGCTCGATGCCGGCGGCTACCGCATCATGGCTGCCAGCGTCATCGCCGCCGGGGGTGACTTCTCCGATACGGTCACGCTGGACGCGGGCAGCAACGACGGCATCAGGCCGAACGAGACCGTGCTCAACGGCTCGGGTTTCGTGGGCACGGTCACCCAGGTGAGCGCGGACACCTCGACCGTCTTGCTAGCCAACGACGCCTCGTCGGTGGTGGGCGTGCAGATGGCGGGCAGCGGCGAGATCGGTGATGTGACCGGAACGGGCAAGTCCATGTCCGGATCCGCCCTGCTTCGGCTGAGCCTGTTTGACGCGAACGCGGTGCTACGGCCCGGGCAGCAGGTCATCACCTACGCCTCGGTGGGCGACCAGCCCGAGGTGCCCGGCGTGCCCGTCGGCACGATCGTCTCGGTGAGCAACAGCGCGGGGTCGCTCACCCAGACCGCGATGGTACGGCCCTACGTCAACTTCACCGCGCTCGGCGTCGTCGGGGTGGTGGTCCAGGTGCCGCGGCACAATCCACGGTCCTCGGTCTTGCCGCGCCCCGCGCCGACGGTCACCATCACCGTCACCCCCAGCCCGTCCGGCACCCAGTCTCCGGCCAACTCCACGACCACCCCAGCCGCCTCCGCCTCCGCGTCTGCCACGGGCGGAGGCTGACGTGCGCGGGCTTATCTCCGTCCTGGTGGTCGCCGTCACGGTCATCGTCCAGCTGACCATCGTGGACCGGATCGCGTTCCCCGGTGGCGCCGGCCCCAACCTGGTACTGCTCGTGGTGGCGGCGCTGGCGCTGGCCGGCGGGCCGCTAGCCGGCGCGCTGACCGGGTTCTGGGCCGGCCTGGCGCTCGACGTCGCGCCCCCGGGCAGCCACTTCGTCGGCCAGGACGCGCTGGTGTTCTGCCTGATCGGGTACGCCTGCGGGCTGCTGGCCGACGACTCCTCCGGCGACACCGCGGAGCAAGGGCATACGGCGCTGTTCGAGATCGTGGTCATGGCGGCCGCCGCCGTCTGCGGCGAGGCCCTGGCGGCTCTGCTCGGCGTCATGCTCAGCGACCCCCGGGTCACCTGGCCGGCGATCAGAAACGTGCTCCCGGCCGCTGTGGCCTACGACGTGCTGCTGTGCCCGTTCGTGCTGTATGCGGTCGCGGCATCGCTGCGCCTGGCTGGCGCGCGCGGCGAGGTGCGGCGGGCCGGCTGGTCGGCCAGCCAGGCGCGGACCCCGGTGCCCGGCGCGAACCAGGGCGCGATCCGGCAGCTGGCCGGGGGGAACAGTCTGCGGCTGCGGCCGTCGGACCGGGATAAGGGGCCAGCGGCGATCGGCGGCCTGCGCGGCCCGGGGGCCGGCCGGCCGGTAGCCCGGCGTGAGCCCCGGCTCAAGCTGGGCCGGGCCGGGCCGAGGACCTCGACGACCGCCTACCGGGACGGGCGCGCCGTGGGCGCGTCCAGGGTCAAGTTCGGCGGCAAGCGCCGGGAGGGCGTGCTCGGCGGCTCGCTGCTCGGCAGCGCCAGCCCCGGCGGCTCCGCCCTGCGCAGCTCCGCGCTGCGCGGTTCCGGGCTAGGCGGCTCCGGTCTGAGCGGTTCCGGGCTGCGCGGTTCCGCGCTGCGCGGTTCCGGGTTCGGCAGCTCGAGCATGGGCCGGTCCCTGCTCGGCGGATCGGTGTTCAGCCGCTCCTCCTCCTCCTCCTCCTCCTCGCTGGGCCGCAGTTCTGCCTTCGGCCGCTCGTCGTCCCGGTTCGGGCGGTCGGCTGTCTTCGGCCGGACCGCCCCCCTCCGCCGGTCGTCGCCCCTGCGACACCGGGGCAACCTGGTGCGTTCCGCGGGCGGCGGGCTGGCCGGGCGTGCTCCCCGGTTTTCCCGGGGTGGCTCGCTCGCCTGGCTCACCGGCACCCTGCGCGGGTCGGCTGCACCGAAGTCACCCGGCCGGGGCTGGCTGCGCGGCGCGTCCTCGCCCGGCCGTTCACCGGGCCGCAGCTCACTGGGCCGCAACCCACTGGGCCGCAGCTCACTGGGCCGCAACCCACTGGGCCGCAGCTCACTGCGTCGGAACCCACTGGGCCGCAGCTCACTGGGCCGCAACCCATTGGGCCGCAGCTCACTGGGGCGGAGCGCGTTCGGCCGCCGGGGCACGGGCCGGGGTTTCCGCGGCTGGTCCAGCGCGGGCACGCCCCGGCTGAAGGCGTCACGCACCAGGCAATTCGGGGTTTTTGGGTCGACCCGGCTGCGCATGCCCCGTCCGAAGGCGAAGCGGAGATGGCGGACAGGAGGTTACCGATGAACGTGGCGTCGCGTCGCCGCCTGCTGGTGCTCTACGTGATCGCCGCCGCCATGCTGGTCTCACTGGGCGGCAGGCTCTGGTACCTGCAGGTGATGAACAACACCGCGTTCACCAAGCTCGCCGCCGCGAACCAGACCAGGGACGTCATCGTGCCCGCGGTCCGCGGCCAGATCCTGGACGACGTCGGGAACCGGCTGGTGACCAACCAGACCGCCCTGGTCGTCTCGGTGGACATGATGAACCTGTCCCAGCAGCCCGGCGGCGCCGCGCCGGTACTGCATCGACTGGCCTCATTGCTCGGCATGTCCTACAAGCTGCTGACCTCCAAGACGCGGCTGTGCACCGCGGGTGTCCCGCAGCCCTGCTGGGCCGGCTCTCCCTACCAGCCCATCCCGGTGGACCAGAACGTCTCCGCCCGGGTCGCGCTGCAGGTGATGGAGGAGCAGAAGCAGTTCCCCGGAGTGACCGCGCAGGTCCAGCCGGTGATCAATTACCCGCAGCCGGACGGGGCCAACCCGGCTCAGGTGCTCGGCTACCTGCAGCCGATCACCCCGCAGGAGATCGCCAGCCGGCACCTGCCGGTGACCGGCTTCTCCGGCGTGGACCTGGTCGGTCAGGCCGGCCTGGAGGCCCAGTACGACAGCCAGCTCCGCGGCCGGGCCGGGACCCAGGTGGTCTCCGTCAACGCCGCGGGGGACGTCACCGGTGACGTCAGCCAGACCCCGCCGGTCAACGGCGATGACCTTGTGACCAGCCTCAACGCGCAGATCCAGGCCGACACCCAGAACGCGCTCAACGGTGCCATCGCACGGTCGCGGGCAGCCGGGAACAACGCCAACCAGGGCGCCGCGATCGTGATGACGACCACCGGCCGGGTGGTGGCCATGGCCAGCTACCCGGACTACGACCCGAGCGTGTGGACCGGCGGCATCTCCCAGCAGGAGTTCAACGCGCTGTTCGGCACCGCCGACGGGCAGCCGATCATCAACTGGACCACCCAGGGCCAGTACGCGCCAGGCTCCACCTTCAAGGTCACCTCGACCGCCGCCGCGGTGGCCGACGGGTACCCGCTGAACGGCCTGTACAACTGCCCTGGCTCGGTCAGCATCGGCAACCAGACCTTCGGCAACGACGGCGAGCCGAGCCTTGGCGACATGACGTTCGCCGAGGCGCTCATCCAGTCCTGCGACACGGTGTACTACAACCTCGGCTACGACATGTACCTCAGCGACAACGTGAAGGCCAACTCGGCGAAGTCGCCGAACGCGCCGGTGCAGAAGATGCAGCAGATGGAGCTGGCCTGGGGCTTCGGCCAGGACACCGGCATCGACCTGCCCGCCGAGTCGCCCGGCACCATCCCGACCAGGCAGTGGCTGTACTACCTGTGGGAGGACAACGCCCACACCGGCCAGGACTGGTGCAAGAACGGCCGCCAGTACGGCAGCTACGTGCAGCAGATCGAGTACCAGGACTGCCAGAGCGGGTGGGTGTGGGAGCCGGGCCAGGCAGCCATCGCCGCGATCGGCCAGGGCTACGTGACCGTCACCCCGATCCAGCTCGCCGACGCCTACGCGGCGCTGGCCAACGGCGGCACGCTGTACAGCCCGCGGATCGGCGAGGCGCTGGTCTCGCCGGTCACCGGCCAGGTGGTCCAGCGGATCAACCCGCCTGTCATCCGCCACCTGCCGGTGTCCGGATACACGCTGTCCTACATCCGCGACGCGCTGGCCGGCGTGGTGACCCAGGGCACCGCGGCTGGGGCCTTCAGCGGCTTCCCGCTCAGCAAGGTCTGCGTGGCAGGCAAGACGGGGACCGCCCAGCTGTTCGGCAAGAACGCGACTTCGGTGTTCGCCTCGTTCGCGCCGTGCAACGACCCGAAGTACGTGGTGCTCGTCATGGTCCCCGACTCCGGCTACGGCGCCGACGTGGCGGCGCCCGCGGTCCGGCAGATCTGGGACAGCATCTACGGCCTCGAAGGGCACAAGGCGGCGGTTCCCGGCGGCCAGGTGCCGTCCGTGCCGCCGCAGATCTCCTCGACCGGGACGATCACCGCACCGTCCGGCTACACCAGGGGGAAGTGATGCTGGGCCGAAGCACGAGCTACACCGCGCGCGGCCTGACCACACCGCGGTCGGGGGTGTTCTCCGCCCGCCGCCCGCGGTCCCTGCTGGCCCGTGCGTTCGCCAGGAACTCCCCGCTGCGGCACATGGACTGGCTGCTGGTCGTGGTCGTGCTCGGGCTGAGCGCGATCGGCACCCTGCTCGTCTGGTCAGCCACCCAGCCCAGCCTGCTCGCGGCCGGCCTGGACGGGCGCACTTACCTGAAGAAGCAGTTGCTCAACGTGGTGATCGGGCTGATCTTGATGGCCGGGGTCAGCCTCGTCGACACCAGGCAGCTGCGGACTTGGGTGCCGTTCTTCTACGGCGCGACCCTGCTCGGCCTGCTGGCCGTGCTCACCCCGATCGGCTCCGACATCAACGGTGCCCACGCGTGGATCTCGCTGCCCGGCGGCTTCCAGGTGGAGCCGTCGGAGTTCGCGAAGGTCGCGCTGATCCTGGGGATCGCGAGTATCTTCAGCCGGGCCCGCCCCCGGGGCTCCGGCGGACCCGGGGTCAGGTCGCTGCTCACCGCGCTGGCTTGCGCCGCTCCGCTGATCGGCCTGGTGGTGATCGAGCCGGCCCTGGGCGTGGCCCTGGTGCTCGTCGTAGTGACCGCCACCATGATCGTGCTGTCCGGCCTTCGGCTGCGCATCATCGCCGCGCTCGCGGCCCTGGTGGCCGTGACGATCGGCGCGGTAGGCGGCCTGCACCTGCTGAAGTCCTACCAGCTCACCCGGTTCACCTCCTTCCTGCATCCGTCCGCCGACCTGGCTGGCGCCGGCTACAACGCGGCCCAGGCCAAGATCGCGGTCGGCTCCGGCGGGATGTTCGGCCAGGGCCTGTTCCACGGCCGGCTAGTGGCGGGCAACTTCGTCCCGTCCCAGCAGACCGACTTCATCTTCACGGTGGCCGGCGAGGAACTCGGCTTCGTCGGCACGATCGTGATCGTCTTCCTGCTCGGCGTGGTGATCGTCCGGGCCCTGCGGATCGCGACCCGGGCGGACGACCTGTTCGGCCTGCTGGTCGCGTCCGGCATCGCGATGTGGTTCACGTTCCAGTCGTTCGTGAACATCGGCATGACGATCGGCATCATGCCGATCACCGGCCTCCCGCTGCCCTTCGTCTCCTACGGCGGCTCAGCCGTCTTCGCCAACATGATCGCGATCGGCCTGCTCCAGTCGGTCCACCGCCGCCACACCGTTTTCGAATGACGCAGCTGTCGAAATGACGCACCGGCCGGACGACCTGCAGGTTCGGCTGACGCGCCATCCGGGTGACCTCGAGCCCGGGGGAGGGTCACCCGCGTCCGGCCCCTCGTTTCGCTGGGGTGGAACCGGGATCCGTTCGGATAACCTGGTTTGATGCCTGTCGAATCGGTGTACCCAGCGCTTGAGCCGCTGCTGCCGCGCGTGCGCAAGCCAATCCAGTACGTCGGCGGCGAGGTGGGCTCGGTCACCAAGGACTGGGACAGCGCGGATGTCCGGTG
>JBKQQQ010000093.1:0-5442 GCA_052144275.1 Streptosporangiaceae bacterium | reverse complement strand
TGGTCCCCTGCTCACCCGCCTGCACCAGCATGAGCTCCGTGCCCGCCACCGAGCCGAGGGTGTAGATCGTCCGCTCGCCGGCCTGGTCCGTGACCGCGTCCCGGCCGGTGTGCTCGCGGACCGCGCCGAGGACGGCGTCGCGCTCGCCGGGCGTGACGACGAGGATCAGGACCCTGGCCATCTCCGTCACGCCGGTGATCGCCTCGTCGTACCAGGCGTTCGTCTCCCGGTTGCGGGCGATCTCCTGGCGGGCGGCGACGAACGCGACGCCGACGAGCACCACCGCGGCCACGCTCACCAGCCACCCGAGCACGACGGCCTGGGTGGTACCTGGCGACAACCCGGGCGGATCGGTGAGCAGCAGTCGCTGCAGGAGGAACCGCAACGCCGAGGGGTACGTCACCGGCCTCCCGGCGCATGACGCCGGTGCGCACGCGCGCGCCTCGGCGTCGGCCACGAACCTCGCGCACACGGCGATGGCGAGCGTCAGCGCGGTCAGGTAGAGCAGCAGGAAGCCGCCGCCCTCGACCGGCCATGCGGGGGCCCGGTCCAGGCGCCCTGGAGAGGCCAGCACGGTCACGTCGCCCCCGGCCGGATAGTGCGGGACCGCACGGAGCGATTCCGCGATCAGGGTGCGAGCCGCCTGCGTGGAGATCCCGTCGGTGAGGACGACGAGCGTCTCGGTGACCTCGACCCGGCCGATCCGGGCCTTGTTGCCCGCGGATGCCTGCAGGTCGGCCCGTACCAGGTCAGCCAGCCGTTCGGTGAGCAGCCGCATCAGGTCGTCGATACGGTCCGGATCCCGCTGGTGCACGAGCCTGACCGACCAGTGGCAGGCGGCCAGGGACTCGGCGGCCCGCCGTTGTCCCCGGCTGGCGCCCAGGCCGGCCACCCAGAGCAGCTGCCAGGCCAGCGTGCCGCAGAGGAACGCGCACACCCACAGGGCTGCGGCCGTGGCCGCGACGAGGCCGAGGACGCGCGTCGCCGCGAACGGCGCGGCCACCGCCCCGGCCACCAGGCCGAGCAACGGCGGTCCGCCGAACAGGACGAAGTCCCACCGGCGGTCAAGCCAGCGAAGCAGGCGCAGCTGGTATCCGCCGGACCGAATGGGCGGGCTGGCCGCCGGCCGCTGCAGGACCGCGTACCCGCCGTTATCCTGCTCGGTCACCAGCCCGTCCCGCGCGGCGACGAAAAGTAGCACGGACAGCGGCGCGCGGGACCTGACCAGGCCGACGCCGCCGCGCGGGCGCATCGTGGCGACCGCCTGGGAACCGAGCGGTGCCGCGCGGACTTCCGCGGCGGCCTGCCGCGCCCGCGCGAATGACCACGTCATAGCTCTCTCCCGGAGGCCACCTTGTCGTAGGCAGCCGTCGGGGACAACCCGTTGCTGGCCGCTCGGCCAAGCCTGCCCCCGGTTTCTACCGGATCTCTTCCTTTCCTCCGTTCCGGCCGTGGGCCCAGCCGTCGACGGGCCCGCCGTCCGGGGGGGTGGCCGGGGGAGCGGTCGTGGCGCCGCGCAGGAGGGGAGGGGTCAGGGTGGTGGCGGGCCCGCGCTGGTAGAGGGCGGCGGGGCGGCCGGTGTCGGGGATGCGCTTGGTGCCAGTGGGCATGACGAACCCGTCGGTGTGAATGACCTTGCGGTTGAAGTTGCGGGGATCCAGCGGGGTGTTCCATACGACCTCGTAGATGGTGCGCAGGTCGCCGATGGTGAAGGTGGGGCCGCAGAAGGCGGTGGCCAGGGTGGTGTATTCCAGCCTGGTGCGGGCCCGTTCGATGGCGTCGTCGAGGATGCTGGCGTGGTCGAAGGCCAGGGCGTCGCGGATGGTGTCGGCGGGAGCCCACCGGGCCACGCGGGCGTCGGAGCCGGCGGTGGGAATGGGCAGGTCGGGGGCGATGGCCAGGTAGGCGACGCTGACGACGCGGCCGCGGGGGTCGCGGTCGGGGGCACCGTAGGTGGCGAGCTGCTCCAGGTGCAGGGCCCGGCCGTCGAGGCCGGTTTCCTCGGCGAGTTCGCGTTCGGCGGCCTGGCGCAGGTCCTCGCCGACGCGCAGGAATCCTCCGGGCAGGGCGGCGTAGCCCTGGTAGGGCTCGTTGGCCCGCTCGATGACCAGGACGTGCAGCTGGTTCTCGCGGACCGTCAGGATAGCCAGGTCGACGGCGAGGTACAGCAGGAGATGATCACGGTCGGGCATGGCCCGATCATATCTTGATGTCGTATTGACATAAACTCGGGCACCGACTTATCGTCATATTGACAGTAAGGATCTGCGGCGAGGCCGCGGCGTACGACCGTCCCGCTGGCAGCGTCCTTGCCGTCCAGGTGATCGCCCCAAGATGAGGCCGCACCTGATCCGCGCGCGCACAGGCATCCGCGTTGGGGGCCGGGCCAGCCCCCGTTCCGCCGTCCGGCCGGCGGCGGTCCACGCGAGTGCCGCCTGGCAGCACCGTTCTCCTCGAATCCCGGAAGGAATACCGTCATGCGCGCACTTCTGCGCTACGCCCTGGCACCGCTGGCCATCGCGGCCGCCGTCCTGTCCGCCGGTACCCCGGCGCATATGCCCGCCGCAGCCGCGGCGCCGCACCTCACCAAGTTCGTCCCACTGGACTGCCCGGCGGGCACCAGCTGGGACAACATCCTCCACATCTGCCACTGACCGGTAGCGACCGGCGGGCCCGCACCGCGGGCCCGCCGGGCGCGGCCAGGCCTGCTGACCTCACGTAGCTGACGGTAGAGATTCGGTAGAACTCCGTAGCAACGTGATTACCGGCAGCAGAGTTCCCGCTCTGCCGCGGGGGGCGGCGGGTCCGGGGTCCCGGACCCGCCGGTAATCCCTCGCGTCGGCGTTCCTGGGCGAAGGGGTCAGTGTTCATGCTCACCGGCCGGTGCCGTCAGCCGGGGTACTGATCCGACCAGAGAAGGCGCGATATGGATCTCGCAAGATTTCTTGCCGTGGCGGGCGACGCGCTGCGCGATGTCAGCGACTCGGTCCTCGTCAGCGACGCCGCCATCGTCACCGACTGGCTGGCCATGGACGACATCGGCGCCATCTGCGCGATCAGGGCGCAGGTCGAGTCGTCGCGTACCGCCGACGTGGCGCGGCTGGATGGCTTCCTGCTGGCCATGGCGGCCAGCCACGTCGACCTCGAGGTGAGGACCCGGCTGGTTAAGTTCTACGCGATGTTCAAGATCGTCGAGATGCTGCGCTACGAGAGGTTCCGCGGGTTCCCCGGCTGACTCCAGGTCACGCGTCGCGGGTCATCATCCGCCAGGCGCCGATCACCGACCAGCCGACGATCCAGCCGACGATGACGGAGATCATCGCTCAGGTGGGCATCGGCGAGAACGCATCGGTCTCGAGGATGACGCGCCGCCCGGATCAGGTGTCGATGTTCGGGTTATCTGCGGGCAGGGGCACCAGGTGCGCGGGCGGCTGCGGGATCGCGATCTGGGAGTGGACGCTGAGGTCGGGCCGGACGTGCACGAGCTCACCCGGGGCGAGCATGCGCCAGCCGCTCTCGCCGTCGAGTTGCTCCGAAGCGATGACCACCGAGGCCGTGCGGTCCAGCCCGGGTACGTGCACGGATGACGTCGCGCTGCGGACATGCAGCCCCGGTTCCCCCGGGCCGGGGACGGCCGGGCGCTCGAGAACATGCAGGGCGTGCTGGCCCGGGTAGCGCAGCGCCCACAGCTCACCCGGCGTCGCGACGATGGTGTTCAGGGCGGAGACCGGCAGACGTTCGGCAATCCAGCTGGCGGCGGCCGTGATCCCGGCGCCGACGTCACCGCCGCGGGCGTCGGTTTCCTTGGTGATCAGCGCGAAGTACCGTTCGGAGTCGGTGTCACCGAGGACCAGGCGGGCGTAGCGGCCGAGCTCGGCTTCCAGCCGGGCGAGATCACCGAGGCCGCCGTTGTGCGCCATCACGCGGCCGTCCATAACGAACGGGTGGGTGTTCTCCACCGTCCGCCCGCCGGCCGTCGCCCAGCGGACGTGCGCCACGAAGGACGAGGACTCGGCCTGCCTGGCTTCGCGGATGAACTCCTGGTCGCGGAACGCCGGTTCGGGCTGCTTGTCGAGCACGGGTTCGCCCGCGGCGCCGAAGAAGCCGAGCCCGGCGCCGTCGACGTTGCGGTGGCTCTGCACCCGCAGCGAATCGGGGGCGTCCAGCAGCCAGAATGTCGCCTTGACCCGGGCCTGGCCTGCGGTCAGCCCGAACAAGCGGCACATGGCTCCCTCCTGACTCCCGGCGTCACCCGGCGGCTACCGGCCCCGGGCCGAGGTCGAGCAGTTCCTCGAAGAACCCGCCGATCTCGCGGCCCGGGTCGGTGAGGTGGACCTCGAGGATCCAGTGGCAGACCTGGCCGTTGCCGTCCCGCCGGCGCATCGGCTGGTCGCTGCCGGGGGCGATGTAGGACTCGATCTTGTCGCCCGTGATCTTCTCGTGCGGGAACTGGCCCACGAGGTGCCCGGCGATCGTGCCGCCGAACGTCCACCCCGCCGCCTCGGCCAGGCCGACCATGTGCGCGTACAACTGCTCGCCGGTGACGTCCTCGTCCGCCTCGAAGAATCGGCGGCCCGCGTCGAACATGACCGGGAGCGCGTCCCTGAGCCGCAGCTTGACCGGGTCGGCGCCGAGCACGTAGGTCCGTCCGAAGTCGGCTTCCCACTGCTCGAAGACCGGTCCGAAGTCGCAGAACACGATGTCGTCGGCGGCGATCACGCGGTCCGGCGGGTTCTGCCGGTACGGCTGCAGGGTGTTCGGGCCGGCCCGGACGATCCGCTTGTGCCAGTGCCGGTCCACCCCGAACATCTCGGCGGCCAGGTCCCGGATCGCGTTACTCGCCTGGGTCTCGCGCACGCCGGGTGCGATGATGCTGCGAGGCTCGATGGCGGCGAACAACTCGGCCGCCTTGGCCTGCGCGTCCAGTAGCCGGGCGGCGCGCACGTCTTCGTCCTCGACTAGGCCGGCCAGGCGTCTGTCAGCCAATGCCGCCGCCTTCAGCCCAGTGCCTTCAGTAGGGTCTTCATCCCACTGCCTTCATCCCAGGGCCTTCAGTAGGGCCTTCATCCACGGGCCGAGATCGGCTGGCGTCCGGGCCGAGATGAGGTTGCCGTCGACCACGGTGGCCTCGTCCACCCAGTCGGCGCCCGCGTTGACCATGTCGTCGCGGATGGCGCCCACGCTGGTGGCCCGCCGCCCCTTGAGGATCTTGGCCGAGATCGGCACCCAGCCGGCGTGGCAGATGAAGGCGATCGGCTTCTTCGCGTCGTCGAACGCGCGCACCAGGCCCAGCACGGTCTCCGAGCGCCTCAGCTTGTCGGGCGCGTAGCCGCCCGGGATGACCAGGGCGTCGAAGTCGCCTTCGGCCACCTGGCCCACGGTGGTGTCCACGGGTACCGGCCCGTAGCCCTTCTTGCCCCGGACCGGGTGGTCATCCAGCCC
>JBKQQQ010000092.1:0-2655 GCA_052144275.1 Streptosporangiaceae bacterium | reverse complement strand
GGGTGACGCTGAGGGTCAGGGCAGCGATGCCGGGCGGCTCCTGGGGCGGCTCGGGTGCGGCGCCGGTCATCTGCGCGGTGAGGGCGAGCGCGAGCGGTTCGGTGTCGAGCGGCGGGCGCGTGCATGCCGTGGAGGGGAGGAGGACTGCGGCTGCGGAGATGCCGGTCAGCTCGACGAAGGTGCGCCTTCTCACCGGGTCGTCGTCCTCCTGACTGGCTGTGCGGGCTGGGTGTGGTTCGGGCTGATCGTTGTCGCTGGGCGGGATCAGGCCGAGCTTGCGGTAGAGGAGCTCGTACCGTTCGGAAGGGCGGTGGTCGCCGCGTTCCCAGGCGCGGATCATCCGGATCAGGGCGTCGTGGGCGGCGACCGGGTCGCTGGCGGCGCGACGAAGCTGGCGTGCCAGCTCGGGCACGTCCCATCCGCGGGACCTGCGCCACTCGCGCAGGTCGCCGCCGGTGATCCCGGTCATCGCGCGTACCTTAGCGTCGCCGTCGGGTCGGGGAGCACGGTGGTGCTCCGGGGTCCTCCCGTGTGCTCCTTGTTGTCACTATCGCACGACAGCGCGCTACCAGTGGACTGGGTTCACGTTGTTGGCACGCGATGGTGAGGAGGCGTTCGCCATGACAGGGGCGGCGAGATCCGGGGCTTGGTGGCGATCGGCGACGGGCGGTGGCTGGTGAGGTGCCGGGACATGGAGAAGATCGACCTGGACGCTGCCCGCAAGGCGGTCTGCGCATGGCTGGACGAGCATCAGGACGGCACGCTCGCGCAGATGGCCGACGAACTCAAGCACCGTTACCCGGAGTATCCCGAAGAGATGGCAGTCGTGCTGCGCGGCATGATGGCCGCCGAGCTGCGTCGGCGGACACAGCCGGGTACAGCTGCCACTACCGCTGGAGTATCGCGGTGACATCACCCCAGAGACCACTGCCCTTAACTTCCGTGTGCTATGTCCGGTGATGACTGGTTTTTAGTGCTCGGTGACGATGTGGCTGCAAGATGGTGTCAGTACGGCATGCGGGTGCCGCAGGGCAAAAATGGCAACGAAGCCCCTGCTAGGACGTGAGGTGTCGAATCTCGTTACCGTCCCGTGCAGGAGCTCCGTTGTCCCGTCATTTTGCCATGCGCGTGCCGTCTCCGCAGGCCAGCCCCGTCACTGGCGCTGATCCCGGTGCGGAGGCCGGCGATGAGCGCGGCCTGCGGGAGGGCCTGGCCGCCCGGGTGGCGTCCGGCCCGGGCCTGTGGCTGCGGGAACTGGAGGGCCTGGACCGCGAGGGCCTGCTCGGGCAGCTCCTGGGCGAGGGGGTGATCGGCGGGGCGGTGACGGCGCCGCACGGCCACCGGCTGGACCGGGTGCTGACCGCGAGGAACACCCTGCTCGCCGTCATCGCCGGCTGCCTGTTCGCCGGGCAGGGCGCTGACCAGGTGCTGCGCACCGTGTTCGCGATGCCCGGCCTCGATCCCGCCGCTCCCGGCACCCCGGTCCCGACCGGCCCGGCGCTGTCGAAGGCCCGGATGCGGTCCGGCGAGCACGTCGCCCGCAGGGCGTTCGAGACCGACGCGGCCCGCACGGACGCGGAACTCGGGATCGGGCAGCTGTGGCATGAGATGGAGGTCACCGCGTTCGACGGCACCACCGCCGAGCTGGACGCGAACGACGAGCTGGCCGCCGCGTTCGGGACGCCCGCCGGCGGGAAGCATCCCATGCTGCGCATCGTCGCGCTGGTCCGCACCGCCACGCACCGGTGGGCCGCCGCCGCCATCGGCGGCTACCACGACGGGGAGAACACCCTGGCTGACCAGCTGGAATCCGCGCTCGCCCCGGGCACGGTCAATCTCGCCGACCGCGGCTTCTTCTCCCTGGACCGGTTCCTGCGGTTCTCCGCGACCGGGGCGCAGCTGTGCTGGCGCGTCAAGAACGGCGCGAAATCCGTCCCGCTCAAGGTCATCCGGACCCTGCCCGACGGCTCGGAACTGGTCATGCTGCACGAGTCAGACGGCATGCGCACCCGCCGTCGCCGCGACGCCGGGGACAAGACAGCGGCCCGGCTCCCGGACACGCCCGCCCGGCTGGTCCAGTTCACCATCGTGACCCGCACCCGCGGCGGCCGCGCGAAGACCAGCACCATCCGGCTGCTGACCACCCTGCTGGACCACGAGCAGTACCACGCCCGCGAGATCGCCGTCCTGTATGCAGAGAGATGGCAAATCGAAATAGCGTTCCTTCACCTGAAGCGGACCGTCCGCGGTCCCCGCCGCGTCCTGCGCGGCAAGTCCGAGATCCTGGCCCGGCAGGAAGCATGGGCATTCCTCCTGGCCCACAACATGATCGCCGCCGTCGCCGCCCGCGCGGGCGCCCTGGCCGGCATCGACCCGGACCTCATCTCGTTCACCGCCGTCCTCAGCCTGATCCGCGCCGGAATCCACTCCGGCACCCCCTGCGGGCGCTGCGGAAAGCTCCCCGCCGACCCCCTCGGCCAGCTCATCGACGACGTCACCGCCCACCCCCTCCACCGCCCGGGACGACAGCGCACATCAGGCAGGACAGCCGCCGAACGACTATCCCGACCCACCGAGGAAGTCACCTACACCATCACCATCACGCCGTCAAATCTCCCACAATGGCAGCAAACACCCTGAAGTTAAGGGCAGTGG
>JBKQQQ010000091.1:0-2901 GCA_052144275.1 Streptosporangiaceae bacterium | reverse complement strand
GTCGCTCCCCAGGTGTCCGGAGTGATCATCGATGAGCAGTTCTACGCCGGGCCAGGCGCGGGCGAGTTCCCACGCCGTAGCCACCGGGCAGCTTAGGTCGAGGCGACCGTGGATCAGGACGCCGGGGATGCCTTCCAGGCGTCCGGCGTCGCGGATCACGGCGCTGTCCTCGACAAATCCGGCATGGGAGAAGTAGTGCGCGCAGAGCCGGGCGAACGCGAGCACGTCGTCGCCGGGAGGGTCATAGTCGGCGACCGGCGGCGCGGTCGGCTCCAGGGACAGGACCACGTCTTCCCATCGGCGCCAGCTCGTCGCGGCCTGGTTCCGCACCCGCGGATCGGGGTTTTCCATCAGCCGCGCGTACGCAGCTACCAGGTCGCCGTCGGACCCGGCACGGGCCGCACCGTCCCGGAACCGCTCCCACTCTTCGGGAAAGAACCGCCCGACACCGCGATAGAGCCAGTCGATCTCCGATTGGCGTGTCGTGGTGATGGCGCTGACCATGATCTCTGAGACGCGGCGGGGGTAGCGCTCAGCGTACGTCAGGGCCAGCGTGGTGCCCCACGAACCGCCGGTGACCAGCCAGCGGTCGATACCCAGGTGCTCGCGGAGCCGCTCCATATCGGCGACCAGGTGGTCGGTGCGGCGCGTGCCGTCAGGCACGCGCCACCGCTGCGAGCGCGGAATGATGGCTGGCTAACCAGCTCATGCCCTACGTGATACCCTACATCTGTGAAGAAGACCAGCATTTACCTCGACGACTCTGACGTGGAACGGCTTCGCCGGCTCGCCGCAGAGGAGGGCCGCAGCCAGGCGGAGATCGTGCGCGCCGCGCTCTCGGCGTACGAACTGGCGCGTACCGCGCCGCGGGACTTCGCGCTCGAGGGTGCGTGGGCAGGAGACGGATCTTCCGTCGCAGATGTACCTGAGGAGGAACTGCTCGCCGGGTTCGGCGCGTGACTCTGATCGTGGATGCCGCGCCGCTCGTCGCTTTGGGGGATTCCCGCGACCGGCTGCATGCTGCGGTCGGTGACGTAATGCGCGCCGAAAGAGGTGAACTGATCGTCCCCGCGCCAGTGTCGGCGGAAGTGGACTATCTCATCCGGCGTCGCGGGAGCGTTCAGGCTGCCCGGGCGTTCCTGCGCGACGTGGCAGCGGGGCGGTTCCGGGTGGAGGGACTGACTGCTGATGAGCACGGCACGGTGGCGAGGCTCAATGAGCAGTACGCCGATCTTGACCTGGGGCTGGCAGATATATCCGTGGTGATTCTCGCTCACCGATTCCGGACAAGGCGGCTGCTGACGTTCGACGAGCGCGACTTTCGTGCGGTCTCCCCACTGGCTGGTGGTAGTTTCATGCTGCTCCCGCGCGACAACGTGCGCGCCTGACGCACCCGCACGCTGCCCGCAGCCAATCCAGAGGCCACTGGTGAGCCGGCGCAGTCCAGAACCAAGATCGTTCGTCAGTTCTGGTCGCCAGCAAAGCGCTGACCTTCGAGCTACCGGCGGCGGAGCTTGACCCGGTAGGAGTAGTGCCCGGGGTCGAAGTAGCTGACCGCGAGCTCGACGGGGGTGTCCTCGCCGTCGAAGTACAGGCGGTCGATCCGCAGCAGCGGCTCACCGGTGTCGCAGCCCAGGTGCCGGGCGGCGAACGCGGGAGCGCCGGCCGCGCTGACGCTCTGCTCCGCGGCGGCGATGGCCCCGCTCGTCTGCGCGTCGATCAGCCCGATCACCGTCACCCGGCTGCGCCGGCCCGCCGCGGACAGCTCGCCGAACCCGGTCAGCAGCTGCCCGATCCGCGGCGGCAACCAGACCGACGTGTAGCAGAACGGGACGCCGGCGTGCCGCCGGACGAGCGTCACGGTGAAGATCTCGTCCGATCCGAGCCGGAGCCGGCTGGCCGTCTCGACGTCGACGCGGCGCTGCAGCGGGCTGACGACCTCGCACTCGGTGTCGAGCGACAGCGCCATCAGCTCCTCCACCGAGCCGAAATGGTTGACGTACCTGTCCTGCTCGGCGACCGGGTAGGTGCCCCGGCCGGCCACCCGGTAGATGATCCCCTCCGAGACCAGGTCCTGCATCGCCCGCCGGACGGTCTGCCTGCTGACCGAGTAGCTGGCCGTGAGCTGTTCCTCGGTGGGCAACTGGCGGCCGTCGGCGTATTCGCCGTTGCGGATCGCGTTCCGGATCTGGTCGGCCAGGGCCCGGTAGGCGACGGGTCGCACCTGCATGCCTCGAGAGTACGCCTTGGATTGACGTGAGGCGTACTTTTATGAATAAATGGCCGTACATATCTTTTATTAAGTCGGCCAAGTCCGGGCGCGGCGGTGTGGTGGCCGGGGCGGTCGTAGCCGGGGCGGTCGTAGCCGGGGCGGTCGTAGCCGACGGGAAGGAGCGGGTCGGATGACGTCGGTGGCCGTGACCCTGGCCCGATGGGCCACCCAGCTCGAGCCGGAGCCGGACGACCTGGCGCTGGCGGACCGGTCCTTGCGGGATACGGTGGCGGTCACGCTCGCCGCCCGCGACCATCGCGTCACCCGGCTGGCCGCGGGCCTGCCCGAGGGCGCGCGGTGGGCCGTGGCTGGGCACGTCCTGGACTTCGACGACCTGCACATGCCGTCGACGACGCACGTCAGCGCGGTCTGCGTGCCGACGGCGCTGGCGACGGGCGGCGGCCCGCGCGCCTACCTGGCCGCGGCGGGGGTGATGGCCCGGCTGGGGACGGCCCTGGGCTGGCGGCACTATTCGGCCGGCTGGCACGCCACCTGCACGGCCGGGGCGCCGGCCAGCGCCGCCGGGGCGGCCGTTGCGCTGGGATTGCCGGCCACCACGATCGCGGTGGCCATGGCGCTGGCCGTGCCCGCCGCCGGAGGGGTCCAGCGGGCGTTCGGCACAGACGCCA
>JBKQQQ010000090.1:0-12446 GCA_052144275.1 Streptosporangiaceae bacterium | reverse complement strand
ATTCATGGACGCGGTCGTGATCGTGGATCCAGTGCAGTACCAGCGCCGTCGCGATGAGCGTGATGACGTCTCTATGCCGCTGCGCTCACTGCATTTCGGCCCGGACGGCGGGGGCCTGGTCACGTTCCTGGTGTACCCGCCCGATGATCTCGTGCTCGTAGTCAAGATCCAGTGGCTCGGCGGTTAGCAACGTTGGCTCTCCTCTGGTGGACTTATGCCACCGGGCGCGTGCTCGGTGCCGATCGGCCGGGCGGCGCTAACGTTCTGTAGCTGGCATCCGGTAATCGCCATGGAAGGCGTGGACCGGTTCGTGGACCGAGTCACCCGTGCAAACAGTGCAATCAGGGCCATCGGCGGCACGGCTCCGTGGTATCCGTGCAGCTAGCGCGCACGATGCACGGGGTCGTACTTCTCATAATCCGCCGGTCGTGGGTTCGAGCCCCACCCGCCCCACCGCCTGACTTGCGGCAACATACCGGACGGCCCGGCTGGCAGCCAGCCGGAGGGGCCGGATGTGAACAAAATGTGCACAGCCGCGCAGGTGACGTTCACAGCGCACCGTCCTCGCCCAGCACGTACGCCGCGGTCTAGCTGCCGCCCGGCTCGGCGTCACCCGTCGGGTAGATCGCGTCGAGCTGGTTCATCAGGTCGCAGAGGTCCCATGCCCCGAGCGTGGTCCTGGTGCCGTCGCCGGGGATCAGGCCGGCCGGGACGACCGCCCGCCAGCGGCCTGCCGCGGGCGGCAGGATCACCGCCTCCGGGTGCGCCTGCTCGAACCGCCGCCTGCGCACCACCGCGTCCTCCGCACCGTCGCCGACCGCGCGCAGGGGCGGCCGGTCCTTTCCGGCCGTCACTGCATCGCCTGCCAGTGCGCCCGGATGGCCCGGTTCAGCGCGTCTACGGTGGCCCCGGTCAGCACGTCCCCAGCGCTGGTGATCGCGCACCAGGTGCCGCCATCGGCACTGAAACCGTGGTAGCCGCCTCCGGCCCATGCCAGCTCCAGCTCCGCCAGCGCCCGGTCCTCGTCAACGCCGGACATCCCGCGCCGCTGACCCCCGGCCGGCGCTGCCCTGCCCGTCGTCATCGTGATCGTCTCCCTGGCCGGGGCCACCTGGCCGGGGCCACCTGGCCGGGATGCCCGGGCTCACCGCTGATTGCCATGCGGACATCACACCGCCGGGCAGCCAGCCGCCGCGACGTCGTTAGGGGCGTCTAAGCGGCGTCCAAGGGGGCGTCAAAAGGACGTCAAAATATCCCCGATTGCGCGTACCGTGGTAGCTATGAGCGAGCCGAACACATCCCTGCGGGCCGTGCGGCAGTCCATGCGGATGTCTCAGGACGAGCTGGCCCGTGCCATCCGGGAGGCAGGCCAGCGGGCCGGTGAGCCCAACACGTGCACCAAGCGGCTGATCCAGCGATGGGAGGCAGGGCTCGTGACCATGCCGCGCGGTGCCTACGCCCGGGCGCTGGAATACGTCACCGGGCAGCCGGTCGAGAACCTGGGCTTCAGGCCAGCCGACGAGACGTACGGCCTGGACCGCGGCCGGGCGATGGACACGGGCGGCGGCGCGTGGATTCCCCTGGAGGACCCGAAGGCGAAAGGCCCGCTCACCGGCATCTGGCTCAGCCGTTACGAGTATGAAAGCTCAAGCCGCGGCGGCACGTTCGTCGACGAGCACTACGTGGTGGTCATCCAGCACGGGGCCAGGCTGCAGGTGCGGTCAGTGCCCGCGTCCGCGTCCCGGCTGATGATGGACCTGACCGTCAACGGCCAGGTGGTCACCGGCACGTGGACCGAGCAGACCAGCCCCGCCGGCTACTACCAGGGCGGCGTCTATCATGGCGCCATCCAGCTCCTGCTCGACCCGACCGGCCACCGGATGACCGGCCGGTGGGTCGGGTTCGGCAGGGATTTCGACCTGAACGACGGCCCGTGGACGCTGCAGCTCGTCTCGGCCGACACCGGCAAGGCGGCACTGGAGCGGTACGACCGGGTACCAGAGCCGGCCTGATGCCGTGCTTATGTCAACGGGAGGCTGGGTGCTGCGCGCCTGCGCGCAGCAGGTGTATGGAGTACGAAATGTCGCGCTCTTCGGCGTTCATGCTGGCGTCCCGGAGCCTGCCTGAACCGGCTAGCTGGCTTCCAGCACGGCCAGGTCGCGGACCGCGAACCGGTAGTGCTCGATCTCCTCGTCCATCACGACGCTGATGCAGTCGATCACGGTGCGCTCCTCGTCCGGGTAACGGGGAGCGGGCGAGCGCTGGCATAGCCGTCCCAGGCTGTCGTCGGTCAGGTCGGCTACGATGCGCCGCATCACGGCCATCCGGTCGGCGCGGGCGGCCAGGATCTCGGCGTAGCCGGGCCGCGCGGTCAGGTCGATGCCAAGCGCTGCCGCGTCCGCTGGCGGATACCAGCTCTGCGGGAGGCCGAGCGGGTGGTAGGGCATTTCCTCGTCCAGCACTGTCCGGCTGGCCCATGCGTCGGTGATGAAGACCAGATGGCGCAGTGTCTGCGCGAATGACCACTCCTCGTTGACCTGCTGAGTCAGCGCTGCCGCGGGCAGCCGCCCGGCTCGCTCGATTACCTGCGCCCACAGCCGCTCGATGGTGTCCCAGATCGCGCGAACGTCGTCGGCTGTCTGGCCCTCGCGGAACTGCACTCGCTCCGGGTGCCGACGGTCCAGCTCGGCGCTGACGAAATCGCTCACGTCAACGCCGTTAACCGTGACATTGCTGAGGTAACCGGAAATGCTCACGTTCGTCAGCCAGCAGTCCCTGATCGTGACGCCGGTCAGGTCACAGTCGGTGAACCGGGCTCCGCGCAGGTCAGCGACGTCGAACCGAGCGCCCCGGAACTCCTCGCTGCCGCCGCCCTCACCGGCGTAGAACCGGTGCGGTCCGAACTGCGCCTCCAGGGGTTCATCTGGGGAGGCGGGGGCCGGGTTGGCCGGATCGCTGGCTGCTGTCATGGACTGCATGGTAGTGCTGACCCCGGACGGTCTGCTTCCGGAAATACGCGCTGATGAGGCGGCCGGTAAGCCGACTCAGAGTGCCGACAACGCAGGTAGCAGTGGCGGCGGATGGTGAACCACGGACGCTCTTGAAAACCGCTGGCAGTGCCCGCGCTGCGGCTCGGCCTGAGAGCCGCACGGATGAACAACCTTCGGATGGCTGAGTCCGTCGGCGGGGCGGAGCGGTCAAGGGCCGATAGGGCATTAAGGTTGGCCAATGCCCCGGTTTGGCCGCGATGGCAAGCGCACGCCGGAACCCGGACTGCCACGGAAACTACCCGGGGCTATCGACGGGCTGACCGCCAGCTTCCGTGAGCTGAACGAGAAGCGTGACCGCCTGGAAGGCGACGTAGACAAGCTCCGGCGTCGCCTCGCGGAAGCCGAGGGTGAGCTTGATCAGCTCCAGCGCTCCTGGTGGCCGTCGCAACTCGACACGAAGCAGCGGCTGGACCAGTACCGGGATAAGCTGCGCGCCCATCTCGGTGCCGTCAGCAGCGAGCTGGACGCGACCAAGGCCAGCATCCCGGAGGCCCGGGCCGCACTGGTCAGGCACTATGCGGTAGCTCAGGCATCGCGGCGGCCCGTGGAAGCCCTCACCGTGCCCTGTCCGGACTGCGGGCAGCCGTCGGTTCCTCATAGGGCGGCCGCGGCCGGCAGGGGCTGGCGCAAAGGCTGGTACGAGTGTCCCGCCGACGACTGTGATGCCGCCTGGTCGGCCAGGTGGTCGGGTGGGGCACACCCCGCTGTCAAGATGGCGGGTTTGTGAATCCTCCAGCCGCCCCACCGCCAGACGCGCCATGCGAAACGTAGGCTCTCAAGATCATCTTGGCGATGTCTGTAGCTGCCGAAGATCAGCTTCAGCTCCGTCCCGTTCGGTCAGATACACCGACCTGACGACATTCAGCTGCCACCGTTCTATGGGCGCGTCTCGCTGCCCGCGCTTGTGGTCCTGGCCGCGGCGCTTGTGGTGCTCACGTATGAATGCGGGGCTCGATTCGATATAGGCCCGCAGGATGCCGTCGCCGGTTGACTCGGAGAGGATGTGGGGCCGCATGTAGGGCCGCTCGGCGTCGGAGTGCGTGAGGCTCGCCGATAGGGCGGCCTGGGCGGCGTGGGTCGGTGGCTAGGGCGTCTTCGCTGGCCGCATCACGACTACGCGGCGGGTGGCTGGTCGATGCGCACCAGATTGCCGGACGGGTCACGCACGGCACAGTCTCGCGTGCCCCACGGCTGCTCGGTCGGCTCCTGCACGATCTCGGCGCCCGAGGCGCGTACCTTCTCGAAGGTGGCGACGAGGTCGTCGGTGTGGAAGTGGACGCCGTTCAGGGCGCCCTTGGCGACGAGGGCGGCGAGCGCGTCGCCGTCGGCAGGGCTGCCGCACATGTAGTTCGTGAGGACGATCTCGACGCCGGGCTGGGAGGCGCCGCCGACGGTGATCCAGCGGAAGCCTTCGCGGGCGACGTCGTTGCGCAGTTCGAGGCCGAGTGCGTCGCGGTAGAAGGCCAGTGCGAGGTCGGGGTCATGAACTTGGACGAAGCAACGGGAAAGAGTGAGATCCATGCCGCAAGGCTAGCGAGCCAGCGCCCCGCGCGCTTCTCCGATCCTGCTCGGCTTGCGGCTCGGGCGGGTGAGCGTGCTAGGTCGAAACAGATGAGAGAACTCGTCTCACGGTGTCCGCGTGGGCCTCGGTCAGGTGCCGACGTAGGCCGCCAGGTGCTCGCCGGTGAGGGTGGAACGGGCGGCGACAAGGTCGGCGGGTGTGCCCTCGAAGACGATTCGGCCGCCGTCGTGGCCGGGGCCGGGGCCGAGGTCGATGATCCAGTCGGCGTGCGCCATGACCGCCTGGTGGTGCTCGATGACGATGACCGACTTGCCGGCCTCGACGATCCGGTCCAGCAGGCCGAGCAGCTGCTCGACGTCGGCCAGGTGCAGGCCGGTGGTCGGCTCGTCGAGGACGTAGACGCCGGCCTTCTCCCCTAGGTGGGTGGCCAGCTTGAGCCGCTGCCGCTCACCGCCGGACAGCGTAGTGAGCGGCTGGCCAAGAGTGAGGTAGCCGAGCCCGACGTCGGCCAGCCGGTCAAGGACTTTGCACGCTGCGGGCGTGCGTGCCTCACCGGCGCCGAAGAACACCTCCGCCTCGGTTACCGACATCGCGAGCACCTCGCTGATGTCCCGGCCGCCGAGGTGGTACTCCAGCACCGAGGCCTCGAACCGCTTCCCCTCGCACTCCTCGCAGATGGTAGCGACGCCGGCCATCATCGCCAGGTCGGTGTAGATGACGCCGGCGCCGTTGCAGTTGGGGCAGGCGCCCTCGGAGTTGGCGCTGAACAGCGCCGGCTTCACCCCGTTGGCCTTCGCGAACGCCGTGCGGATCGGGTCGAGCAGTCCGCTGTACGTCGCCGGGTTGCTCCGTCGTGAGCCGCGGATGGCAGCCTGGTCGACCGACATCACTCCCTCCCGGCCAGACACCGAGCCGCGGATCAGTGAGCTCTTTCCCGACCCGGCCACGCCGGTCACCACCGCCAGCACGCCGAGCGGTATGTCGACGTCGACGTCCTGCAGGTTGTTGGTGCTGGCGCCGCGCACCTCCAGCACTCCCGACGGTGTCCGCACCGACGGCTTCACGGAGGCCCGGTCGTCCAGGTGTCGGCCGGTCAGCGTGCCGCTGGCGCGCAGCCCGTCGACGGTGCCCTCGAAGACCACCTCGCCGCCCGCAGTGCCAGCACCCGGGCCGAGGTCGACGACGTGGTCGGCGATCGCGATCGCCTCCGGCTTGTGCTCCACGACGAGCACCGTGTTGCCCTTGTCGCGCAGTTGCAGCAGCAGGTCGTTCATCCGCTGGATGTCATGGGGGTGCATGCCAATGGTGGGCTCGTCGAATACGTAGGTGACATCGGTGAGCGAGGAGCCGAGGTGGCGGATCATCTTGGTGCGCTGTGCCTCGCCGCCCGAGAGGGTGCCCGATGGCCGGTCCAGCGACAGGTAGCCCAGCCCGATCTCGACGAACGAGTCGAGGGTCTCGCCCAGCGCCGCCAGCAGCGGCGCCACGGACGATTCGTCCAGCCCGCGCACCCACTCGGCGAGATCGCTGATCTGCATCGCACAGGCGTCGGCGATGTTGATGCCCCCGATCCGCGACGACCGGGCCGCCTCGCTGAGCCGGGTGCCGCCGCACTCAGGGCAGGCGGTGAAGGTGAGCGCCCGGTCCACGAACGCCCGGATGTGCGGCTGAAGCGCCTCCCGGTCCTTGGACAGGAACGACTTCTGGATTCTGGGGATCAGGCCCTCGTACGTCAGGTTGACGCCGTCGACCTTGATCCTGGTCGGCTCCTTGTAGAGCAAGTCGTGGAGCTCGGTCTTGGTGAACTTACGGATCGGCTTGTCCGGGTCGAAGAAGCCGCAGCCGAGGAAGATGCGGCCAAACCAGCCGTCGACGCTGTAGCCCGGGATCGTGAGCGTACCCTCGCTAAGGGACCTGCTGTCGTCGTACAGCTGAGACAGGTCGTAATCGGTGACCGAGCCCCGGCCCTCGCAGCGCGGACACATGCCGCCGACGCGGGTGAAGGTCTTTCTCACGGTCGTGCTGGCACCGCGCTCGACGGTGATCGCACCGCTCGCCCGGACCGACGGGACGTTGAACGAGAACGCGTTGGGCGGGCCGATGTGCGGCCGCCCGAGCCGGCTGAAGAGAATGCGCAGCATCGCGTGGGCGTCGGTGGCGGTGCCGACCGTGGAGCGGGCGTCGGCGCCCATCCGCTCCTGGTCGACGATGATCGCGGTCGTCAGCCCTTCGAGCACGTCGACCTCGGGCCGCGCCAGCGTCGGCATGAACCCCTGCACGAAGGCGCTGTACGTCTCGTTGATCAGCCGCTGCGACTCCGCGGCGATCGTGCCGAACACCAGAGAGCTCTTGCCCGAGCCGGAGACGCCCGTGAACACCGTCAGCCGGCGCTTGGGGATCACGACGCTGACGTCCTTGAGGTTGTTCACGCGCGCGCCGTGCACGCGGATCACATCGTGGCCGTCGGCAACCTGCAGCGCAGGCGACTGCGTGTCCGTCCTCGTGACCATGTTCATCGGGTCTCCATCTGCTAGGCGGGGCCCAGCCAGGTTCCTGCCGGCCGGGCTGTCCGCCGGGGCACTGGCCACCCAGACATCGATGTCGTGGCTGAGCCGATGCTCGGTGTCGCGACGACGCTGCGCGCGGGAGCGGGGGGCGGCATTCATCGGTCCTGAAGCAGCCCGAGGACGTTGCCATCGGGGTCGGTGACGGTGGCCACCAGGCGGCCGCCACCGACGTCGCGCACGGGCTCCTTCACGGTGGCACCCGCGGCGGTCACCTCGGCCAGCTTCGCCTCGATGTCCGCCACGTGCCAGTAGGCCACCGGTGAGGTCATGCCCTGCGGTCCACCGCCCGGCACCAGCCCGATGTGCTGGCCCGCGGCCTCGAAGCCGACGTAGTAGGACGAGTCGGCCGTCGGCGGTACGCCAAGCAGGGCGGCGTACACCGGTTTGGCCGTCGCCAGGTCGGACACGGGATGCAGCACGGTCTTGATTCCCTCGGTGGAAGAGCCGGTCATGGTCACTCCTGAAGTCGTGGGTCGCATCGACCCGGTGTGTACGGTCGTGTTAAGACGAACGGCGAGGCGCGAAATGGAAGGCCAGGGATGCGTCCGGGGCGTCATGTGGGAGGAAGGTCTGGTGAATCGTGACGTCCATGACGGTCATGCTAGG
The DNA here is from genome assembly GCA_052144275.1 of Streptosporangiaceae bacterium. Lineage (GTDB taxonomy): Bacteria > Actinomycetota > Actinomycetes > Streptosporangiales > Streptosporangiaceae > Palsa-504. The sequence continues at coordinate 4,701 of JBKQQQ010000090.1, read as the reverse complement.
CGTGGCTCCGTGACTCGCGCTTCTCCAAAACTGCTTACTTTCGGCCGGCCCTCCACGCTGCAGGGCGGCCGAGCCAGGCCCTCGGCTCGGTGCCCGAACTTGATCGCGGATCGCTTCCGAAACGGCGAAGTGATCCGATATGAGGCAGCTCTGCGCGGCAAGGCCGCCTACCTAACCTAGGCAGTGCGGCCAGGAGGCACAAGAAACTGGCCAGCGGCGCAACCCGCGGAGCTGCCCGTCAGCCCAGCCGCTAGGATCAGCCTCTGTAAGGTGGAGAACATGCGGGTGAGTGCCGACATTGACGAGCTGCGTCGGCTGCGCCGGGCGCGCGACCGGATGGACCGCGAGTACGCGCAGCCGCTCGACGTCCCCGCGCTCGCTCGCACGGCGCTGATGTCGTCGGCGCACTTCAGCCGCCGCTTCCGCGAGGCGTACTCCGAGACGCCGTACTCCTACCTGATGACCCGGCGCATCGAGCGGGCGAAGGCGCTGCTGCGCCGCGGCGACCTGAGCGTGACGGATGTCTGCTTCGCGGTCGGCTGCACGAGCCTCGGCTCCTTCTCCGCCCGCTTCACCGAGCTCGTCGGTGAGACGCCGTCCACGTACCGCGCCCGCAACCACGACGAGCTGCGTGTCGTGCCCGCCTGCCAGACGATGGTGCTGACCCGGCCGCGCAAGGGCGGGGGCCAGGGGCGCACGGAAGAGAGCAGTTTCGGAGAAGCATCCGTCACCGCACCCGCCTAGCGTCGGTGCCATGACCATTTCGCTCAGCGGCGTGCACGTCCTCGTCGACGACCCCGACGCCGCCCTCAGCTTCTACCGCGACACCCTCGGCCTGACGGTGCGCCACGAGGTCGCCCGCGACGGCTTCCGCTGGATCACCCTCGTCACCGACAGCCAACCCGAGATCGAGATCGTGTTGTCACAGCCGCATGCGGGCCGCTCCCAGGAGGACGGGGACGCCCTCGCGGCCCTGCTGGCCAAAGGTGAGCTGCAGATGGTCCAGTTGCGCTCCGACGATCTCGACGCGACCTTCGACATAATCGCGGCCGCACCCGAGGCCGAGGTACTACAGGAGCCCATCACCCAACCCTGGGGAGCCCGCGACATCGCCGTGCGAGACCCCGCGGGCAATCATGTCCGCATCACCGATCACACCGGTCCCGCCCCGCGCTGACGAGTGCAGACCGGTCACGGCGCCAGAGCCCTCGCCGCGATCCGCCCGCGAGGACGCACCACTACAGCCCGCTTGTCGAGCGCCCGCCGGACCGTCTTGTCCGCGACGTCCAGATGCCGGCTGACTGCGTGATGACGAAGGTCCCGGCGGAACGGGTCCGGTAGCTCTTGCCGAGGCGCTGCCGACACCTTAAACCTGAAATCAGAATGCGGGGTCGGTCATGATGAGGTACCTGCCGGCGCGAGGAGTGATCGTCCCGGCGACGGTCGCGTTCGCCGCAGGATGCCGCGCCGAGATCAGCAACATGCCAGCGCCCGCCCCCGCCAAGGTCATCGCGCGGCACACGGGCACGCCTAAGGCGCCAGGCTATGTCGCCTGCACCGCGCCCACCGACCCGAACATCCCGCTCGGCCCCGCCCTGGCGAGTACCCCGTTCGACTCGGATTCCCTGGATCCCCGCACACCGTGCTGCCGCGGCTGGGCTGCCCGATACGCCAGCGCAGGCACCACTCGTCCAGGCCGAGTCCGCAAGGCCTCGAGCAGGAAGGAGGTGAGCCCGGGTTAACCAAAAGGGGAGGGTCGACGGCCAAGGCCGACCCCCCAAGGTAACCAACTACCTACTGAGGAGTATGAACAGCCATGAAAATCAGGTCAATACTCGCCACCGGGGCGGTCGCCCTCGCGGTAGTCGGCGGCAGCGTGACGGCTGCGGGCGCATCGACCACACACGTGCGGCCGGTGCCAACGGCAACGGGAAGTGTCGCGCTGTCCGGGCCGATCCAGTACGTGTCGTTCGCTGTGTCCGCTAAGGCCGGCCACTACGGCTGGATCGACTATGCGAACTTCACCTACCCGGCCGCCAACACGAACGTGTGGAATATCAGCGGGACGCACGCGCTGGTCTTCGCCGGCACCTACGCCCACACGATGACGGTCACCACCGTCACGCCGCTGTCGACGCACGCGACCCGGTTCTCCGGGACGGGCACCTTCAACGCTGACTCTTCCTACACATGGACGGTCACCGGCACAGTCAGCTGGAACGCGGTCTCGTTCTCCATCCTCTACACCGGCACCAACGCGGGCTACCGGGTCAGCGGCCACGGCTGGATCGCAGCCAACGGCTCCGTGTCCGGGACCGCGCGTGACAGCAACGGCCTGACGCTGCCGTTCACGATGCCGGCCGGCTCGGCGTTCCAGGTGCTCAGGTACCAGGCCCCGGTGACGTGGGCCGTCATTAGTGGCCACAACGCCCGGTTCGGGTTCACCATCCCGAGCTATGCGCCAGCGGCGCTGGCGGGTCTGCCCATCGTCGTCAAGGTGCACGACGGCGGGCCCGGCTACCAGAACGACACCTACGCCCACGGTGTCGCCACGAGCTGGCACAACGGACCGGTCACCCAGTACCCGATCACGAGCGGCAACATCATCGTCAATAGGTGAGCGACGTCGCCCGCCGTGCGGCCCCTTCCTCGCGGAGGGGCCGCACGTTCGTCTCGACAGGTGATGTCCGCCGGTCTACAAGTTGAGGACGAGCCGGGCCGTGCAGGAGCGGGAGACGCAGATCATCATGCAGTCGCCCGCGCGACGTTCGTCCTCGGTGAGCACGGAGTCGCGGTGGTCGGGCAGGCCGTCCAGGACGGCGGTCTCGCAGGTGCCGCAGGTGCCCTCGGCGCAGGACGACAGGACCCCGATCCCGGCTTCCTCGACGACGTCCAGGATCGAGCGGTCCGGCGGGACGGTGAGGCTGACCTGGCTGCGGGCCAGTTCCACCTCGAAGCCCTCGGCCCGGACCGGCGCGGTCAGCGGCCGGGCGCTGAACCGCTCCACGCGCAGCGACCGGGGCGGCCAGGCACGGCAGCGTTCCTCCACCGCGGCCAGCAGGGGTTCGGGGCCGCAGCAGTAAACTAGGGTGTCCGGCCGCGGGCTGCCCAGGAAGGCGTCCAGGTCGAGCAGCCCGGTCTCGTCCTGGGGCGCCACGGTGACCCGGTCCCCGTAGCAGGCGAGTTCGTCGAGGAACGCCATCGAGGCCCGGCACCGGCCGCCGTACAGAAGATGCCAGTCCGCGGCGGCCGCCTGCGCGGCGGCGATCATCGGGAGGATAGGGGTGATCCCGATCCCGCCCGCGATGAACAGGTAGCGGGCCGAGTCGGCCAGCCCGAAATTGTTCCGCGGGCCGCGCACCCGGACCGTCTCGCCGGCCCGCAGCTGGTCGTGGACGAAGCGGGAGCCGCCGCCGCCATCCGCGTCACGCAGGATGCCCAGCCGCCACCGGCGAGGATCGGCCGGGTCGCCGCACAGTGAGTACTGCCGGGTCGGCGCCCCGTCCAGGACAAGGTCCACGTGCGCGCCCGGCGACCACCGGGGCAGCGGGCTCCCGCCGATCTCGCATAGCGCCAGCGTCACTACCCCGTCCGCGACCTGGACCTTGCTCTCCACCCGGACGTCGGCCTCGAACTCGCGGGTGACCACGGTGACGCCGGTGCCGTGGTGCTCATGCTCGGCCGAGGCGACCGGAAACGGGGCGACCGGAAACGACAGGTGCAGGTGCTCCCAGACGTACATGTTCGGCGTGGTCCGGTAGCGCTCCGGCGGCTCGGCGATCGTGTAGTCGCCGAGGACTCCAAGCGCCTCCTCCAGGGCGACCTTCGCCTCGAGCCGCGCCAGCGGCGCGCCGAGGCAGCCGTGCATGCCCTCGCCGAAGCCCAGGTGGCGGAACCGGCCGCGGGTCACGTCGAACCGGTCCGGATCGGTGAAGCGGCGCTCGTCGCGGTTCGCGGCGCCGTAGACCAGCACCACCCGGCCGCCGGCCGGGATGGTCACGCCGTGCAGGGTGACCTCGCGGGCGGCGGTGCGGCCGACCAGCTGCAGCGGCGTGGCGAGACGGATGGCCTCCTCGACGGCGTCCGGGATCAGGGCCGGGTTCTCCCGCAGCAGCGCCCGCTGGCCGGGGTTCTCGGCGAGCAGCTTGAACAGCGTCCCGGTGAGGCCCGCGGTGCTCTCCACTCCGCCGAGGAACAGCACCATCATCAGGCCGAGGACCTCCGAGGCGGGCCCGATGTCCTGCTCGGCGAACGGCACTCCGTCGATGTCGGCGGTGACCAGGTGGGTCACCAGGTCGTTGCGCGGGCGGGCGCGCCGCTCGTGCAGGAGGTCGACGAAGTAGCTCTGGATGCCGGCGGTGGCGGCCTTGGCCACCGGGGTGAGCCGGGCGTCGTCGGGCTTGCGATCCTTGAGCTCGTGCACCCACCGCTCCAGCTGTGCACGGCCTTCCGCACGGGCCGAAGGGAGGCCGAGCAGGTCGAAGAACACCTCGTTGGGCATCGGCCAGGCCAGCTCCTGGGCCAGGTCCACGGTGCCCCGGTACCGCCAGACGTCGATGAGGCCGCGCACCACGGCGCGGACCGCGTCCTCCCGCTCGGCAATGCGGTTCGGCAGCAGCCGCGGCTGGATCATCCGGCGGATCTGGTCGTGCCGCGGGTTGTCGATGTCCGGCAGGAACCCCGGGCCGCTCTGGTCCTTGG
>JBKQQQ010000089.1:0-3142 GCA_052144275.1 Streptosporangiaceae bacterium | reverse complement strand
AGGACGTTCAGCGAGGAGGTGGGGGCCGACGCGACCACGATCCCCGCGATCAGGCTCACCACCCCGAAGACGATCCACCAGGCCCTGCCCTCGCGGGCACCGCCGGAGATCCCCCCGATCAGCGCGGCCAGCCCCTGACTCGCCGGAAACCATTGACACTCCCTCTATTTTTCCTATTTCGTTTCTTTAGGGCGAGCGGGCCAGCCGGTACCTCTCACCTCGCGCCGAATCGCTGCCCATCCCGTGCAGGCTCGCACTCCGGCAGGGGATCCGTCATCCCCTACCGGACCGATTCCCCTAGATCGATGACCGGTAATTCTGCGCCGCAAACGGAGGGCTCGCTACGGGCCGCTTTGGCTAGCTAAGCCGGTACTCCCATCCTTCCTGCCAGGCGAAGTCCTGCTCAACGAGATCTTCCAGCGGGATGCCGTCAATGAAGTGGTCCAGGGCCCATCGGGTGGCGATGTGACCGATGAGGAGGATCCGCTGCCCGTTCCAGCGCAGTGGCAGGTCGCCGAGGAAGCGTCCGACGCGGGCAACGGCCTGCCGCCAGCTTTCGCCACCCGGATAGGGCCGGTCCAGGTGCTCGCGGCGGCCAGCGTGCAGCTCGGCCACGGGCATCCCGTTGCGCTGCCCGTAATCGCATTCGCGCAGCCGCCAGTCATACAGCACCGGGATCGCGGAGCCAGCGAAGGCGACCGAGGCTGTCTGGGTGGCGCGGGCCAGGTCGGAGCTGAACACGGCGGTGATCCCGTCGCCCAGGCGGCGGCGCCCCAGCTGCTGCGCCTGCGCCCGGCCCCGTTCGGACAACTGGCCGGGCAGCCAGCCGGTGGCGTGCCCTTGCTCGTTGTCCACGGTCGGGGAATGGGTCTCAAAGACCAGCTCGATGGCCACCCAGCCAACCTTACGAGCGGGTGCCGCGACACGCCGCACCTGATCCGTGACCGACAGGCGAAGAGTGTCCAGGATCGGCGTGTTCACACACGTCTGACCTTGGGAAGTCATCGTGATCACCGACCTGGACACTCTCCTGACCGCACTTTACGTCGAGCTGACCGACCGCATCATCCCCACGCTCGGGTTCGCCCGGTCCGGCCCGGGCAAGCCGCCGGAGGTGACCGACGCTGAACTGGTCTGCCTGGCCGTGGCGCAGGTGCTGCTGCGCTATGACGACGAGCGGCACTGGCTGCGCGCCGCTCCGGCCCGGGTCGGGCACCTGTTCCCGCGGCTGCTGGGGCAAAGCGAGTACAACCAGCGGGTCAAGGACGCGGCGCCGCTGATGGAGGCGGCGCTGCGGTGGCTGGCGGAGGCGACGCCGGGCAGCGCGGAGATGCTGCGGCTGATGGACGCCACGCCGGTCCTGTGCGGGCATTCGGTCATCACCGCGAAGCGCTCGGACCTGTACGGGTGGGCCGGGTACGGCTATTGCCCCAGCCATTCCCGCTGGTACTGGGGAGCCAAGCTGCTGCTGATCTGCACCTGGGACGGGACGGTGACCGGGTTCGCCCTGGCCAACCCCAAGCTCTTCGGGGAACGCGAGCAAGCCCGGCAGATGCTCGAACGCCAGCCGGCCAACCGCCCCGCACCGGGCACCGCCATCGTCACCGATAAGGGCCTGTCCGGGGAGGACACCGAGGCGTTCTTCGCCGGCCCGGACCTGAATCTCACACTGATCCGTCCGGCCCGCAAGGACGAGAAAACCGCCAGGGCCTTCCCGAACTGGCTGCGGCAGCGGGTCGAGGCGATCATCTGGACGCTGAAGCACCAGCTCGGCCTCGAACGCCACGGCGGCCGGGTCCCCGCCGGGCTGTGGGCCCGGATCGTGCAGCGGCTGCTCGCGCTCAACGCCTGCATCTGGCACAACTGGATGATCGACGCACCAGTCAAGCGCTCCCTGATCGCCTACGACCATTAACCACATGACCTGCCCAGATTTCCCGGTCATCGATCTAGGGGAGACGGCTGGGCAAAGACCGGCCCGCGCCCGCCTGAGCGCCGGCGAGGCACCGGAGTCCGGCCGATCGAGCTGCCCGTGAAACGGCGGGTACCGGTGGTCAGGCAAAGACGTTGACGGCCGGGGTGATCACCAGGCCGATGACGGCGATCGAGATGAGCAGCTGCACCCCCATTGCGGTCTTCGCGCACGGGACATCGGCATCGTGCCGGCAGGGCTGAACGCCGAGGCGTTGGCGAGTCCCAGGTACAGGTAAGCAAAGGACAGCGGCGCCAGCCCGCGGGAAGGAGCCCAGTCAGACTCAAGTCCACCGTCGCGTCCGGCAAGACGCGCACGTGGCGACCCGATGACCGCCGCCATCCAGCGAAATCGTTCGCCTGAATGGGTCGGCGACGAGCTCCGCCAGGTCCGCGCCGGCGGTCGTCGCTAGGTTATGAGCTCCGGCCGACGCACGTCTCCGGTTCTCGCATGGTCTCCCAAGGGCTCACTGACCTCGGCCGACGCCATAAGGGCGTCTCGTGTCGCGGGCCTGCGTCTCATCCGTTCCACTTGATCCCGGGGCATCTCGTGCACAAATCCGTGCACACATCGGCCCTCTGGCCTGGGCTTCCCACGCTGCCCGTCCTCGTAGCCGCCCGCACTAGGCCGGGCCCGCCGGGTTCGTCCGCCGCGTCCCGCTGGCTCAGTTCAGTCCTGGCCCGAGCCCGCTGTGCGGGACCGGCGTCACCTGGTCCTGCGCTGGCCGGGCCTGGCCGGGAGCTGACGGCGCAGAGCCTGTCTCTGCCGCCTGTCCCAGGCGATCAGCCGTGCCAGAAGCTGAGCCTGGTTTTCGCGGGCCTGACGGGCCAGCGCCGCCAGCATGATGGCACCGACGGTCATCAGCACATAGGACTGGCGGCTGCGCAGAACATTCCCGGCCATCCTCAGCCCGATCAGGCACCAGACGATGCGGCTATTACGGCGCACCACCGGTGCCTGCCGCGCTGGCCCGATAGCGGCTGCCGGAGTCGCCGATCCCGGCGCCATCTGGACATCCCGCCCCGATCTGACCTCAGGCACCATCCCGCCCTCCACTCCGGCTCAGGCGTGAAATCGACTCGACTCTAGCCGAAGCCGACCCAAACCCTCCAGGTCAGAGCGGCTAGGCCCTTCTGCCCGGGACCTAAGTCCTTTCCGGTCGTGTGCGCC